>JBIPMR010000759.1:0-2864 GCA_044369025.1 Luteolibacter sp. | reverse complement strand
GCCCGCCGAAAAAACACGGCAACATCCCTCTCTAACCCACCACATGCACCTCGTTCCATTCCTCGTCCTCGCCCAAAAGCCGGCCACCTCGGTCATGGATGCCCTGCCACATCTGGCCGGCATGGTGATAGTTTTGGTCACCCTCACCGCCCTGTGGGGCGTCTGCGCCATCACCACCAAGCTGATCAAGGTCTTGATCCCGGCACCCGCTCCACTTCCCGCCGCGGCCCGGCCGGCAGCCCCGCCCGCAGCTCCAGTCGGGATGATCGATGAAGGCACGCCCCCGGAAATCATCGCCGCCATCGCCGCCGCCGTCGCCTGTTTCACCGGTCCCTCCCACCGCATCGTCTCGATCAGGCGCCAGAGCACCTCATGGGAAAAAGCCGGCCGCCAATCCGTCCTCTCCTCACACCGCATCCGCTAACCGATCAAAAATACCATGGAACATCTTCGCATCACCGTTGAAGGCAAAGTTTACGACGTCATCGTTGAGAAAATCGACACCGACGAGTGCGACCACGCGCACGCCCCGGCACCAATCGTCAGGACTTCCGCACCTGCCGCCCCGCGAATCGCCGCCCCCACGCCCAGCCCCGTCGCATCCGCCGGCGCGGGCGACGCCACCAGCCCGCTTGCCGGCATCGTCCAGGCCATCGAGGTCGCCGTCGGAGCCCGGGTCAGCGAGGGCGATCTGGTCATCACCCTTGAGGCGATGAAGATGTATACTCCCATCAACGCCCCCGCCACCGGCACCATCCAAGCGATCCATGTGAAGGTCGGAGATGCCGTCGAAGAAGGCCAGGTTCTTTACACCATCGGTTGATGGATTTTTCCCACGACACTCATGAACCAACTCTATGACCTCTGGTTGACCACCGGCTTCGCCAGTCTGCAATGGCAGATGGTGGTGATGTGGATCGTCGTCGCGGTGCTGCTCTATCTCGCGATCGTCAAAGGCTTCGAGCCGCTGCTGCTGGTTCCCATTTCGCTGGGAGCATTGGTATCGAATCTGCCCATTCAGGAAATCATCATGAGTGCTCCAATCCACAACCCCGACGGCACCCTCAAGGCGGCGGGCGGGCTGTTCTGGTATCTGAACCAAGGCATCATCCTCCAAATCTATCCGCCGCTGATATTTCTCGGTGTCGGCGCGCTCATCGACTTCGGACCGCTCATCGCGAACCCCCGCACCCTTCTGCTGGGTGGTGCCGCGCAGTTTGGCATCTTCGCCACTTTCCTGGTTGCACCGATGCTCGGTTTCGATCTCAAGGAATCCGCTTCGATCGGCGTGATCGGCGGCGCCGACGGCCCGACCTCCATTTTCACCGCCACCCGCCTCGCACCCCATCTCCTCGGAGCCATCGCCGTGGCGGCCTACAGTTACATGGCGCTGGTCCCACTCATCCAGCCGCCGATCATGAAACTGCTCACCACCGACAAGGAGCGCAGGATCAAAATGAAAACCCTGCGCAAGGTCAGCCAGTTCGAAAAGATCACCTTTGCCATCGTCGTCATGGTCTTCTGCATCTTGGTCGTGCCGGATGCCGCGCCTTTGCTCTCGATGCTTTTCATCGGCAATGTGCTGCGTGAATGCAAAGTCACCGAACGTTTGGTCAAAGCCGCCCAAAACGAAATCATCAACACCGTCACCATCTTCCTCGGCATCTGCGTCGGCCTGAAGATGGGCGGATTCGAAAATGGCAAACACCATTTCCTCAACACCGAGACCCTCGGCATCCTCCTGCTCGGCATCATCGCCTTCGCCGTGGCCACCGCCTCCGGCGTGATCATGGCCAAACTCATGAACATGGTCAGCAAGAATAAAATCAACCCGCTCATCGGCTCCGCCGGCGTCTCAGCCGTGCCGATGGCCGCGCGGGTCTCCCAAGACGTCGGTCAGAAATACGATCCCACCAACTACCTGCTCATGCACGCCATGGGCCCCAACGTCGCGGGGGTGATCGGCAGCGCCCTGGCCGCCGGTTATTTTCTATCAACTCTCAAATAATCATCCCTCGGACCCTCCGACTTTCATCACCATGAAAAGCCCCTACCCCTCCCTCACTGCCGACGAGGCCGCCGCCCTGATCCACCACGACGACATCATCGGCTTCAGCGGCTTCACTCCCGCCGGCGCCGCCAAGGTCATCCCCACCGCCATCGCCGCCAAGGCCCGCGTCGAACATGCCGCGGAACGGGAATTCAAGATCGGCGTCATCACCGGTGCGTCCACCGGCCCGTCCCTCGATGGCGAACTCGCCAGAGCGGATTCCATCAAGTTCCGCACGCCCTATCAGTCGGACAAGGATCTGCGCGAAAGCATCAACGCCGGGAAAACGCATTTTTTCGACATGCACCTTTCGCTGCTGCCGCAATACCTGCGCTACGGCTTCCTCGGCAAGATGAACTGGGCGGTCGTCGAAGCCGCCGACGTTTCCGCCGATGGCAAAATCCTCCTCACCACCAGCGTCGGAGCCGCCCCCACCTTTCTCACCCAGGCAGACAAAATCCTCATCGAAGTCAACAGCCGCCACCCCAAGGAACTGCTAGGCTTCCACGACATCTACGAGCCCCAGTCGCCGCCCCACCGCAGCCCCATCCCGATCTGCGCCGCCGACGACCGCATCGGCACCCAGCGCGTCTGGGTCGATCCCAAAAAAATCATCGGCATCGTCGAGTCCAACGGCCCCGACGAGGTCAAGGACTTCACGCCCGTCACCGATGTCACCACCCGCATCGGTCTCCACGTCGCGGACTTCCTCGCCGCCGAACTGAGAAACGGCCACATCCCCAAGGAATTCCTACCCATCCAATCCGGCGTCGGAAATGTCGCCAACGCGGTGCTCGGAGCCATGGGCGACCAT
>JBIPMR010000758.1:0-2865 GCA_044369025.1 Luteolibacter sp. | reverse complement strand
AGCGCGCCGCAAAGGACGAGGAACCGGTTTTTCAGGCTCCATTCGATGACTTTTTCGATCATGGGGTCGGGAAATGGGAGGTTGAAATTTTCATCATGCCGTGGCAGCGTTTGCCTGTGACAACAATTGCAATGGAACTGGAGCGGACTTTGGAACGTCTGGCACCTGAGAAGGCCCGGGTGTTGGAATCGCGCGTCCGCGAGGCGATTTCCGAGGTGGAAAAGGAAAAGGAACTGCCGACCTTGGAGGAATTAAAGCGTAGGCGGCCCGATTTGGCGCATATCATCGGATGCTGGGCGGACAAGGAATTTGAGCTTCCACCCGAGCTGCCACTGCCACCTGCGAAGACTTGGTGATGACCTACCTGCTTGACACCAATATTTGGATCGAAGTTCTCAAGGGAAAGAATCTTCGGCTGATTGACAGATTTGCTCAAATTCCTACGGCAGAAATCGTGTCTTGCTCTCTCGTGTTGGCAGAACTCATGCATGGGGCGGAGAAATACGACGATGCCGAATCCCGGAAAGAGGATGTCGACATCGCCTTGGCAACGAACGTCTCGCTTCCCTTTGATGATCGGTGTGCGGAAGTTTATGGTCTGATACGTCATGACCTTGAGAAAAGGCGATGCGTCATCGGCCCGATGGATTTGCAGATAGCCGCAGTTGCATTGGTGCATGACCTGACGCTTGTCTCGGGCAACGTGAATGAGTTCAAAAGAGTTCATGGCTTGCGGGTGGAGGATTGGTCTCTACCGGTGGTTTGAGATTCATGGTTTGATCTCCTTTCCGCATTCGAGCATCTCGGCACCGAAGAACGGGTTGCCCATGCTGCGAGCGCCGGTTTGGATCCAGCGGGCTTTCTTGGGCGCTCCAGGGATGCCTTCGTCCACCATCGGGCATTCGTAAACTTGGAAATCCGGTGGTTGTCCGGCTTTGCGCAAGGGTTCGAGTGCGGCGGTGGCGGCGACGGAGAATGGGTGGAAGGCGATGCGCGCGGCTTTCAGATCATCGAAGCCGTGGAAGTGGCGAGCCTTGTCGAGGTCATCGAGGTTATCCACGTTTGGACGCAGGAGTTTTACCATCGCTCCGGTAACGTTCATCGCGGGTTCGCTGGCGGTGTTGAATTTCGCCAGATCATCCGCGGCGAGCGCGGCGGCCATGGCGTCGGCGACCTTGAGGAAATCGGCGGTGGAATTTTTTTGCTCTTCATTGAGTGTCGCGAGTGGCGCAGAGACCGGCATCGTTTCGGGCGGGCTCATGAATGCGCGGTTCATTTCCGCCTGGCCGTCGATGAGGAGATTGCCGTTAGTGACGACGGCGTCGCCTTCTCTAAGTCCTGATAGAACTTCGACGAGTGAGTCGCCGCGGCGGCCGGTTTTGATCACGGTGTGCTCGTAGGCCCCACCCTCGCGATCGATGTAAACCACGGCATCGGCACCGGTCTCGATCACGGCGGAGCGGGCGACGGTGAGCACGGCGGGCGCCTCGAGCTCGATCTTGCCATCGGCATAGAGGCGGTGGAGGAGTTCGCGGCGGCCGTTGACGAGCGGGTTGTCGAGTTCGACACGCACCTTGGCGGAGCGGGTGGCTTCGTCAAAATTCGGATCGATGAAGGTGATTTTTCCGACGAACTCCTTGTTGGGAATCGAGGGGGTGGTGACGGTCACCGGCAGGCCGGTTTTGATCCACGGCATGTCCTGTTCGTAGGCGCGGAACATGAACCACATGGTGGAAAAATCGGCAAGTTCGAAGAGCTGCTGGCCGGTGGTGGCGTATTGGCCCTCGTAGATCGACTGGGCGACGACGGTGCCGCTGATAGGTGATAGAATCTGCGAGGTGAGCGAGTCCGCGGGCTTTTCATCGAGCGCGTCGATCTGGGTCTGGATGAGTCCCATCTGGCGGAGGCGCAGGGCGGTGTTCTTCTTGAGTTCGCCGCCGAGTTGGCGGTATTCGCGCTCGGCCTGGAGCAGTGAGGGGCTGTAGAATTCCGCGAGCGGTTCGCCTTCGGTGACCTCGGCACCGATGAAATTCACGTGCAGTTTGTCGATGCGGCCGTCCACGTAGGCGGAGAGCACGCGGTGGCGCATGGCGTTGTCATCGATCGTGCCCGAGACACTGAGGGTGCGGACCAGCGGTCGGGTTTTCGCCTCGGCCGTCTGGACGTGCAGCACTTGGATCTGGTTCTGGGTGAGGGCGACGACCTTGTCGCCGCCGGATTCGGCGAAACCCTTTTCACCCTCGTAAACGGGTGTGAGCTCCATGCCGCAGATGGTGCAGCGGCCGGGTTTGTCGCTCTTGATCCACGGATGCATCGCGCTCTGATAGAAGGACGGCTTTCGTTCGGTGGTTGCCTCGGTGGCGGATGCAGGTGCGGTTTTCTGCAGGGTGAACCAGGTGGCTCCTGCGGCGATCAGTGCGCTAATCAATATGGTGAGGAATGTTTTCATGGTTTCAGCGGTTAGGGACCAGGGTGTGGAGTTCTTCAAGCGCCGCGAGTTGCATGGCGATCATGCGGCGTTGTTCGAGACGGATGGAAAACAGGATGCGCGAGGAGTCTAGCAGGTCGGTCAGCGGGGCCTTCGAGCTGATCCAGGCGGCTTCGATGGATTGGGTGGTGTTCCGGGCTTTGTCGTGAATCTCCCCGGAATAGGCCCGGGCCTGGGCGGCGGCGTTCGCGGCTTCGGTGAGGGCGGTCAGGACCATTCTCGCCACTTCGCGGCGCATGGTTTCAACGTCTTGGCCGGCGGACAATTCGCGGCTTTTCGCGGCGGAAATTTTGGACTGATAGGAAGAGTCGTTGAACCACGGCAGCGTCATTTTCAAGCCCACCATGGTGCTGCGGACGTCGCTGGCGGAGGCATAG
>JBIPMR010000098.1:0-8828 GCA_044369025.1 Luteolibacter sp. | reverse complement strand
TCGCCAACCCGAAGCAGTGGGGCGGCCTTGGCATGAAGATCGGCAAACCGGTGTCGGCGGTCCTATTCGGCATGGGGCGCGGGCCGCTGATGATTTACAACGGCCAGGAAGTGGCCGAACCGGCGGCGGGAGTCGAGGGTTTCGGCGGCGATGACGCGCGGACCAGCATCTTCGATTACTGGTCGATGCCGGAGTTCTGCAAGTGGGTGAATGGCGGCAAGTTTGATGGCGGCCGACTCGGCGACGACCAGAAATCCCTGCGCGAATGGTATGGAAAACTCATCCGCGCCACCCGCTCGCCCGCCTTCACCCACGGGGAATTCCACAGTCTCAACCCCGGCAACAAAGAGAATCCCGCGTTCGGCAGAGTGGACGACGAAGGGGTATCCGGCCACTGGCTGTATGCCTTCCTGCGGCGCGATGCGCAAACGGGCCAGGCTTTCATGGTGGTGGCGAATTTCCACGGTTCGGAATCCATGCGCGGGGTGAAAATCCGGGTTCCACGCGACGCGCGGGAATTTCTCGGCTGGAGAAACGAAGCCGCTTGGACCTTCTCCGATCGTCTGGATTCCGCCTGGCGCGGGACGTTTTCCAGCCAGGAAGACATCGCCTTGCCCGAGCTTCCGCCCTGTTCCGCGCTGCTGCTAGAGATCGAGCCGGGGAATTGAGCAACCGCCCGCCATTCCGGGACATAGGCAGGCGTGTCCGTTTTAAGATTGTTTGCGCTGATGGTATCGCTCGCCGCCCCGGTCCTCGCCCGGCCGTGGAGCGAGGATGTGATGTATTTCGTGATGACCGACCGCTTTTTCGATGGCGACGCGGCGAACAACACACCGCCGGGTTGTGATCCGGCACTTTACGATCCCCAGCAGAAAGATCTATCCCGCTATCTCGGCGGCGACCTCAGAGGTTTGGAAAAAGCCGTCGCATCCGGGTATTTCAACGACCTCGGCGTGTCCGCGCTTTGGCTCACGCCGGTGGTGAAGAATGTCTGGCGATCCGGCTATGATCTTGGCGGATGGAAGGCGGGTTATCATGGGTATTGGGCGCAGGACTGGCTGGACATCGATCCCCATCTCACCAGCCGCGTTTCGCTGGGCGGTGCGCCTTATTCCGACGACGCGGCCGGGCGGATGCTGCATTATAAGGATTTCGTGAAACTCGCACATTCGAAGGGCATCAAGGTGATCCAGGACGTCGTGCTCAACCATGCCGGGCCGGTGTTTTACTATGATGCGAATGGCGACGGCATCTTCAACGTGGCCAAGAAGGAAGAGTGGGTGCAGCCATTCAAAGCCGATGGCTTCCATGCCAACGCCAAATGGGCGGACGTGCCGAAATGGAACGCCGCGAAAACCCAGCCGGACGGCCCGCGCGAGTTGTTAGGAACGAAGATCGCGACCACGGGCGTGCTCGCGCAACTGGAAAGTTATGGCCGCAAGGGCTTCTCGGACGACAGCCTCGGCAAGACCGATGGCGAGGAAGTCACCTGCGATTTTTTCTCGCTGCGCGATTTGTGGACCGCGCCGGACGGGGAGCATTTCGAGGCGCTGGTCGAGGAGTTCGTCGAGATCCATCATTTTTATCTAACGACGGTGGGGGTGGACGGCTTGCGGATCGACACGGTGAAGCATGTGCACCCCGAATTCTGGGACGCTTTCACCGAGCGGCTGCGCTCGCGTCTGGGTCCGGCGGCGGCCGACAAGCTGCTGTTCGGCGAGATCTATGATGGGGATCCGGCGGTGCTCGGCCGCTATACCTGGCGCTCCGACTGGCCGGCAAGCCCGCAACCGGCGCTGGATTCCGTGTTGGATTTCAACTTCTGTTTCAACGCCCGCGAATACCTCCGCAAGCCGGGCAAAGCGTTCGGGTCGCCCGCCGGATTGGAGCAATCCCTCGTCGGCCGCTGCGCGGAAAATCCCGCGAAGGGCCGCCCGTTTTACAATCCCAATCCGGGCCCGGACGGCCTGAACGCGCGGCAGAAAATGATCACCTTCATCGAGAACCACGATGGCCTGAACCGCTTCCGCGTCGCCGGCGTGACCGCTCTGCGCAACCGCCTCGCACAGGGATTGGTCATGACGCTTCCCGGCATTCCTTGCCTCTATTATGGCAGCGAATTCGCGCTGCTGGATGCGGCCGGAAAAGTGGGCGAGGACGGCGAAACCGGGCGCATGATGTTCTATCCGCGCCGCGACGGTCCGACCATGGCGGAGGTCAAAAGCTCGCGTTCATTCGCCGAGATCAAGTCGCTGGCGGAACTGCGCGAGCGCCTGCCGGTGCTGCGCACGGGAGATCTCATACCGCTGTGGGTGGACGGTGAACCTTCCCAGGACGACGGGGTGTTCGCATTTGCCCGCTCGACGAACGACGGGGAGACTTTTGTCGTGGTTGTCATCAACGCCGCGGCTGCACCATCCGTCACCGGCAGTGGAACTCATTCCATGCAGCTTCCTCCGTCGCTCAAAGCCGCGGGCAAAGTTTTGCGCCCGGTCCTAACCATCGGCGCCGGCGCATCCCCCGCGAGCGCGCCGCCACAAGCCACCGGACCGCAACCATTGACGATCCCGGCCTCCAGCCTCGTCGTCTTCGAAGCGGTGCCCGCGAAATAAGGAAGAGGGTTGGTCACCGCTGGGACCGCGGGTTTCCAAACCCGCATGCCCATGAATTGCGGAAGCAGAGGCCTCGAAAAGCTTCTTCTTTCCCTCGCCATGTCTGAGACTCCGCTGCCAGCCCGGTAAATTGACGCGCAATCCGTCCGGGGCGATCGAGTTTCATCGAAATCCTCCTGAACGACGTGCCATTCGAGGAGGGACCTACCGTCCCTCTCTTCTCGCGCGATGGAGATAAGAGGCGACAACAAGATCGCCGCTCCTTAGGGATTTTTCACCTTCGCTTCATCTGATTTTCATCGGAGGCTGTCACCCATTCGCCACCGATGAACCCCGCCCGATTCCTACGCCAACTCCGCCACTGGACGTTCCACTGCCTGATCAACGCCTTGCCCAGTCTCATTATTGCCGCCGTCTGGATGAAACTCGGCAAAAACCCCACCGCCCTGGCTGCGATGTTCGCCGCGATCGCCACTTTCATTTTTCTATACGCCACGCTCACCTCGCTTCAAGGACCGCTCGCCGACGACAGCCATTTGTTTTCCAAAGCGCTCGGTCTCGGAACCCGGATCCGTCTGTGGATCTCGGGGTTGTCCCTGATAATCGTCTCGGCGGAAGAGATGTTGATGTTCGTCCCGGATTTATGGTGCGGGATGCTGTCGCTCGCGCTGCTCAACGGCGCAGCCCAGTGGTTGAACCCGGGTTCCAATGCATTTCGTTTCATGGATGGAAACTCAACGACCCAAGGCTTCTTCCCGGTTTACGCCACGACGCTGCTAGAGGGTTTCATCCTGTCCTTCATCCTGCTGATGATTTCCTTCTTCGCCCTCATTTTGATCCAGATCAAAAACCGCAGATCCCACTTCACCGCGACTCGCCAGAGTCCGCCCGAAAACCCGCCGAATCTCTAATGGAACCAGGCAAGGCCAAGTTCGATCAAGATTCCCCGGTCCCGACGGGACCTTTCTTCACAGCCCGGCAGCAGGTGCGGGGTTCGAAGTAATCATGGAATTTCGTCGCGAAAAGACGGCTCGTGCACGAGCAGCTGCGAATCCGGATAATGGGGCAGTACTATCCGATTCCCAAATAACGTTAATCCGTTTACACCGCCCCTATTTCTTTCCGTCACTTTTGAAGGATTTTCAAAATCGGCGGCAGGGTTTCCTTCCAGGCGTGGGCCATCGCGCATTGGATCACGGCGTCTTCGTCATCGCGGCGGGGGAAACTCTTGTTTTCCCGCAGCTTGCGGGCGCTGTGCATGATCGCCTGGAGCTCGGGGGCGAGCGAAAGAATTCCCAGAATCGCGGCCAGCGCGGTGGCGGCCATGAACACGGCAATCGCGCCGAGGACCGGGATTTTGGCGATGATCGCGGCCATGATGGCGACGATTCCGCTCAGCGGCGGCACTGCGAGCCCGAAGCGGCGGGCGCTTTCGCGGGAGGCCGCGGCTTTCGGATTGCGCTCGCGCCATTCGGCCAGGGCTTTGAGCCGGAGCTGGCTGCCGAATTCCGCAGCGGATTCCTCCGCGCGGTGGATCAGCGCCTCATCGCCGGGTGAGGGCAGCCATTTGCTGAGATCGCAGCGGCAGGGGCGGCCGCCTTCGTTGGCCAACACGCGGATGCCGAACCACCAGCGGGCGATCAGCGAGGCTGCGACCGCCACTCCGGCGAACATGAAGAGAAGTTTCCACATCGGTTTCTAACGGTGAATGGCGGGTTGGATCATTTGCCACTCCAGCCGCCGCCGAGCGCTTTGGCAAGTGCGGCGAGGGTGATGCGTTGTTGGGCGTCGAGCTGGCTGAGCGTCAGGCGGATTCGCAGCACCGAGCGGTCGGCATCGACGACTTCGAAATAACTGGTCAGTCCCTTGTCGTAGCGTTCCTGGGAAAGCGTCCGCGTGTCGCGCGCGCTGGCGAGCGCGTTGCTCAATGACGAGCGCGAGCGGGCGAGGCCCTTGAGATCGACCAGCGCGTCCTCCACCTCGCGCAGGGCGACCAGCAGCGTCTGCCGATAGACGGCGAGTGCTTCTTCGTAGCGGCTGAGGGCGGCGCGGTAGTTCGCGGTGTTCGTCCCGCCATCGATGAGCGGGGCGGCGACACCGGCACCGAGGGCGAGCACGCGGTTTTCCCAATCAAGGAAACGTTTCACATCGAGCGACTCGAAACCGCCGCCCGCGCTGAGGCTGAAATTCGGATAGAACGCGGTTTCCGCCACGCCGATGCGGGCGTTGGCCGCACGCAGTTCCTCGAGGGCGGCGCGCAGGTCCGGGCGGCGGTTAAGCACCTCCGCAGGCAGGCCGGCGCGGATCGCAGGCAGTGATTCGTCCGAGACGCGCGGGGAAACGGAAAACGCGGACGGGCGGGAGCCGCACAAAACGGCGAGGGCGTGCTCGGCCGCGCCGCGCTGGCGTTGCACGAAGGCGAGGTCGTTGTTGGCCAGTTCCAGCTCGGTGTTGGCGCGGCTGGTGGACAGGCCGTCGACCAGTCCGGCGTCGGCTTTGGATTTCTGGAGGCCGAGGTCTTGTTCGCGGCTTTTGAGGGTTTCCAGCACCACGACTTCCTGCGCATCCAGCCCGCGGAGCACGAAATACTGGCGCGCGACCTCGGTGGCGACGCCGAGCCGTTGCGAATCGAGCAGCGCCTCGGCGGCGGCGGCCTCGGCGGAGGAGGCTTCGATGAGGCGTTTGTTGCGGCCCCACAGATCGGGGTCGTAGGCGAGATCGAAGGTGCTGCGGTAGTTTTGGTTTTCCAAATCCACGGAAACGCCGGGCGGGAGGTTGCCGCCGACCGCATCCGCGGAACTGCGGGCGATGCCGGCGGAGCCGTTCAGATCGAGGGTGGGAAACAGCCGGGCGCGATCCACGCCGACCAGCGCGCGGGCGGTATCGACGCGGGCCTTCGCCGCGGCGAGGTCGTTGTTGGCGGCGAGCGCGCGGTTCACCAGACGCGTGAGTTCGCGGTCGTTGAAAAGCCGCCACCAATCATCCGGCAGGCGGGCACCGGAAGCCGCTTGGGTTTGTTTCCAGGTTTTGCCACCCGATGCGCCGGGGATCTGGAAATCGGGTCCCAAGGTGCAAGAGCCGAGCAGCAATGCGGTCGGCAGCAGGAGCAGGTGAGGTTTCATGGCTTATTGGGAGCGGGCGGGAGCTTCGATGAACACGTCCACTTGCTGGCCGACATAAAGCGGCGGGTCCTCCGGGCGTTTCAAGGAGTAAATCACCTGCAGCACGCGGGTGTCCACCCGTTCGGTGCTGGAGCCAGTTAGGGAAACCTTGGGGATCACGTAGGGCTCGATGCGGACGAATTCGAGCGGGAAGGTGACGCTGGGATCGCCTTTCAAATAGCCGTAAGCGGGTTGTCCCTTGCGGATGCGGGTGGCGTTCTGCTCGTCGATGTCGGCGCGGATTTGCAAGCTGTCGGTCTGGCCGATGATCATCGCGGGCGACTTCGGCGAGGTGGCGGCATATTCGCCGGCGCGGATGTTGAGCTGGATGATGTGGCCGTCCCGCGGCGAGCGGACGGTGAGGCGGTCGATGAGCAGGGCGAGGCGTTTCAACGCCATGTCGGAGGCGGCCAACTGGGCTTTGGCCGCGGCGAGTTGGGCCCGGGAAACGGCGACGTCCTGCCTGCGGTTTTCCAAATCATCGCGACTCACCGCGCGGCTGTCGGTAACGGATGTTAGACGCGCAAGCTGGGCTTCGACCTTCGCCAGTTGCGACTCGCCAACAGCAATCTGCGCCTGCGCCACCTCGCGCGCGGCCTGGGTCGAAAGTCGCTCGGCGAGCAGGTCGCGGTCGTCAAGTTTGAAGAGCGGATCGCCCTTTTTCACGGCATCGTTCACCTTGCCGGACACCTCGGTGACCAAGCCCGCCTGCGGGACGCCGATGGCGACGTTTTCGCTCAGCGCCTCGAGAATCCCGGTGGCGGCGACCGCGTCCGGATAGGGTTTCCGAGGAGGCAGCACCGGCGGATCTCCGGCGGCGGGCATTTCGCGCTCCGCCTGCATGCGGGAGACGGCCACGATCATCCCCACGCCGGAAATCGCGGCGAGGATGGAGCCGTAGCGGAGGAGTTTGGAGAGGAAGTTCATGGGGATGGAGGGTCGCAGGTCTGAAGGTCGGAAGGCCGGAAGAGGATGAATGAATGAAAGCCGGGATGAATCCCGCGGTCCGTTAGGTGGAGCTTCGCTTCGAGGTTCACAGGGCGTGTTCGTGGATGAATTGCGGCGGCTGCTGATGGCCTTGCTCGTGGACTTCGACGATTTCGCCGTCGTCCATGCGGGCGATGCGGTCGGCGTAGGAGAAAATCCGGTTGTCGTGGGTCACGATGATGACGGCACGTTCGGCGGAGCGGGCGACCTGGCGGAAGAGGTCGAGCACGATCTCGCCGTTCTGCGCGTCGAGCGCGGCGGTCGGTTCGTCACAAATCACCAGCGGCGGTTCGTGCACCAGCGCGCGGGCGATGGCGACGCGCTGCTGCTGGCCGCCTGATAGTTTGTTGGGCCGTTCCTTCCAGCGCTCGCCCAGCCCCACGCGTTCGAGCACCTCGCGCGAGCGCTTGAGCGCCTTGCTGCTGGAGACGCCCTGGATCAACAGCGGAATGCCGACATTTTCCGCGACCGAGAGCGTGGGGATCAGGTTGAACTGTTGGAAAATGAAGCCGATGTTTTTCGCCCGGAAGCGGGTGAGCGCACCGCCGGACATCTGGTGGAGCGGGTTGCCGAAGACGTGGATCTCGCCGCTTTCCGCCCGCATCGTCCCGGCGATCGCGCTGAGCAGCGTGGTTTTGCCGCAACCCGACGGGCCGACGAGCATCAGGATCTCGCCGGTGCGGGCTTGCAGGTTCACCTGCTTGAGCACGTGGATCTTGTCCGGGCCGTCGCCGAAGCTTTTTTCGACGGCGCGGACATCGACCACGATGTGGGGTGATGGAGCGGGATCAGGCACGGAAGACCATGGCGGGTTCGTAAAGACTGAGGCGGATGATTCCCAACAGCGCCGCGAGCATGCAGATCACCTGGATCACACAGAAGGCCGCGACCGGGATCTGCCACGGCATGTAAAAGGGCGGCTGGCTGTTTTCGATCGCGCCGAGAGCGAAGAACGAGGTGGCTAACAGCCCGAGCCCGAAGCCGATCATGCCGACCGTCAGCGCTTGGAAAATCAGCATCACGCTCAGCCGGAAGTTGGACATGCCCATTGCTTTCAAGGCTCCGAGATGTTTCAAATTATCCAGCACAAAGGCGTAAAACGTCTGGCAGGCGATGGCCACGCCGACGATGAAGCCGATCACCACCGTGGTGCCGAATGAAATCGGGATGCCGGTGTTTTTCACATACCACCAGACGGTCGAGGTGTTGAAATCCTTTTTGTTATCGCCGAAGTCCCGATTCACGTAGGCGCGCAATCCGGTTTGTTTTTCGATTTCCCTGACCGCCTCATCGGTGGTCATGCCTTCGATCGGCGCGGCGATCACGGCGGACAACATTTTCCGCGATGCCGGAGTGTATTGCAGCGCGCGTTCATAGGTCGTCCAGATGTAGGGCCCGCCGGTGAACGAGCGCATCGCCTGGCAGATGCCGACGACCCGCGCCTCGACGTCGTTGATTTCAAAGATACTGCCGATCCCGATCGGGTTTGCGCGGTCGAGGGAAAGCCGCTCCACCGCCAGTTCGTCGATGACCACCGTGTTAGGCAGGCGCAGGTCCTCGAGTTTGCCCGCGACCATGCGGCCGGGCGCGCCGGCGAGCGATGCGGCGTCGATGCCGATGAGTTGCACGGTCTTGAACGCGCCATTGGCCAAGCGCACCCGCTGGATGCCCGAGTAAAGCGGCATCGCCCAGCGCACCGCGGAAACCGAGCGCACGCGGGCGACGTCGGTGTCGCGCATCGGGTTGGTCTCGTTGATTTGCTCGACCCGCTCCTCGACCACGAAAATCGGCGCGGCGACGTTTTTCAAAGTCGCCGTCGTCCACCGCATCAGGCCGCAGAAAACCGATGCCTGTTGGACGATGAGAAAGGTCGCGAAAAACAACCCCGCCACCAGCATCAGATATTTGGCGGTATCGCCGAAAAGCATTTTGAGAGCGAGGCCGATCATGCGGAAGGGCGCGGGAGAGACGGTTGCCAACCCGGCGCGGGGACAGGCTAGCAGTCGATGAGCCACGCGCAACACGAGTTTTCCATGGAATCCGGTGTGGCCGGGTCGGATTCCAAGTT
>JBIPMR010000097.1:0-8830 GCA_044369025.1 Luteolibacter sp. | reverse complement strand
AGGAAAACTACCTGATGCAGAAATTCATGCGCGCGGTGATCGGCTGCAACAACATCGACAGCTGCGCGCGCGTCTGCCACAGCCCGACCGCCTACGGCATGCAGCGGAGCTTCGGCACCGGCGCCGCGACCAATGCGTTCGCCGACATCGATCACACGTCCTGCATCATGGTCATCGGCGCGAATCCCACCGAGGCCCATCCGGTCACCGGCGCGCGCATCAGACAACGGGTGATGAAAGGCGTGCCGCTCATCGTCATCGATCCCCGCAAGATCGAGCTGAGTTCCTACGCGAAGTATCATCTGCAACTCCGCCCCGGCACCAACCTCGCGTTGCTGAATGGCATGGCGCGCTACATCCTGGATGCCGGTTTGATCAATCCCGGCTTCATCAACGACCGCTGTGAGGAATGGGAAACCTTCGAGGCCGGACTGCGGGCGGTGGATCTCGATGAAATGGAGCGGGTCACCGGCGTCGAGCGGCAGCTCGTCCGCGCCGCCGCGTTGGAATACGCCGGGGCGGATGCGGCGATGTGTTTTCATGGCCTCGGCGTCACCGAGCACGAGCAAGGTGCGAAGACGGTGATGGCGATTGCCAACCTCGCGATGATGACGGGCAACCTCGGCCGCCCCGGCGTCGGCGTGAATCCGTTGCGCGGCCAGAACAACGTCCAGGGCGCGGCCGACATGGGCTGCCAGCCGCAGCTCGGCGCGGGCTATCTGGATGTCCTGGATCCGGAGGTCCGCAAATTCCACGGCGCGCTTTACGGCGCGGAACTCAGCGCCGAACCCGGCCTGAAAATCCCCGAAATGCTCGATGCCGCCATCGCCGGGAATTTCAAGGCGCTCTGGATTGTCGGCGAGGACCTGGTGCACTCCAATCCCGACTCGGCACAGGTAATGCGCGCGATGGCGGCGCTCGATTTCCTCGTGGTGCAGGATTTGTTCCTAACGAAAACCGCGGAGTTCGCCGCCGTCGTTCTGCCCGCCGCATCGTTCCTTGAAAAATCCGGCACCTTCACCAATGCCGAGCGCCGGGTGCAGCGGGTGATGCCCGCGATCCCGCCGCTGGCCGGCACGCGGCCGGACAGCCAAATCCTCTGCGGGATCATGCGCCGGTTCGGCTACCCGCAGGACGACGGCACGCCCGAGGACCTGCTTGCCGAAATCGCCCGCGCCGTGCCGTTTTTCCAAGGCGCGACCTGGGACGGACTCGGCGACCACGGCAAACAATGGCCGATCCACGCCGACGGCAGCGACTCGCCCATCCTGCATGTGGACCGCTTCACCCGCGGCCGCGGAAAATTCCACTTTTTCCCGTGGCAGGAGTCGGTGGAAGTCACCACCCACGGCGGCGATTTCCCGTTCGTGCTCACGACCGGCCGCCTGCTCGAACAATACAACTGCGGCACCATGACCCGCCGCAGCGGCAACACCCGCATCGTCGGCGAGGACCAACTTGCCATCCATCCGCATGATGCGGAATTGAAACAGATCCGCAGCGGCGACCGCGTGCGGGTGAAATCCGCCCGCGCCGAAGTCGCCCTAACCGCCCGCGTCACCGATGAGGTGAATCCCGGCGTGCTCTACACCACCTTCCATTTTCCGGAAACGCTGGTGAACGGTTTGTTAGGCCAGGGCCACGACGCCGAAACCCGCTGCCCGGAATACAAGGTGGTGGCGGTGGACGTGGAGCCGGTGAACGGCCGCGCGGAAAGCCCGGCTATTTCGCCAACCCTTCGCCGATGAAGATCTGATAGTCCTTGATCCGGCCGGGCATCTCGTTGCCGGCGCGCGGGGTGTAGCGGAAGCCGCCGATCCGGGTTTTCGCGCCGAGATCGATGACGAGTTGGTGCGGGTGGGCGGGCTCGGAGTTTTTCCAGGCGGAGTGCCAGAAGTTGGAGGTTTGGCCGTCGATGGCGTTGGACGCGGAGCCGTCTTCGCCGGCGAGCTCCTCGCTGCTGGCGTGGGCGATGGTCCAGGTCTGGTGGGAAATCGGCTGGCCGGCGGGATCGAGCAAATCGAGCTCGGCGATGGCGGCGAATTTTTTGCCATCGTGCGCGCTGAGCGACTCGATACAAAACTGGCTGCCGGTGATTGGCTGCTTGAATTTGATTTCCCGCATCTCGCCACCGGCGGGGAAGGAGGCTTTAAGGACGGGTTCGATGCCTTGGATGAACAGTTTCGTTTTTGCAACCTGGCTGTTGGCGAAGTCGAGCTCGGGACGGAGTTGGTCGAGCACGGGTTTTTCCAAGCCGGCGATGCGGGGAGCGGCGGGCCCTGACAAATCGAGGATGACGATTTCATTCTTGCCCTTTTTCAGCCACGCGCCGGGCAGAAAGGCGGTCTGGGTGGGGCCGATGTTCCAGTAGCGGGCGAGGCAGCGGCCGTTGACCCAGACGACGCCCTTGCCCCAGGTGCTCAGGTCGAGGAAGGTGTCGGCGGTGTTTGTCAGGTCGAACGAGCCGCGCCAGAAAGCCGGCCCCTGGGCGGGTGAGGATTTCCACTTGAGGCCGGCGAGCAGCGGCGCGTCGAGCGGCGCGTCGAGCGGCAGCGGGAAGACGCTCCACGCGCCTTCGAGCCGGGATTCGCCCAGGCGCACCGGGCCGATGACGCCCTTGCGGTCGTGAATCTCGGTGCCGAAATTCACGTGGCCCATGGCCTCGACGAGCAGGTCGAGCTGCACGGGTTTGGCCCGCGCGGGGATGGGCACGCTGAAGCGGCGGGAGCGGCGGTCCATGACGCCGGTTTGTTTGCCATCGACGAAGACCCAGGCGAAGTCGTTCGCCTGCTCGACTTGCAACTGCGCCGCAGGGCCGGCGGGGAGCGTGGTGCGGTAAACGATCATGCCCTGGCCTTGGTCGTAGGCTTCCATGTGGCGCGGTGCGGTGTCGCTGATAGAATCCGGCAGATTGGAGAGGACCGCGGCGCTCTCGGTGAGGGTGATGGCGGGAATGGCCATCACGGGAAGCGGGGCGGGCGGCTCGGGCAGGGTTTCGCCGTGTTCGAGGTATTTGGACATCAGCTCGCGGGTGGCTTGGAATTTCTCGCCGATCCACCCGGCTTCGGAGATCGGGGCGTCGTAGTCGTAGCTGGAGGTGTCCGGTTTGAAAGGCCGGTCGGCGCCCGCCCAAAGGCCGAAAGAGGTGCCGCCGTGGGCCATGTAAATGCTGAAGGAGGCGCGGTTTTTCAGCATGTATTCCAAATCTGCTAGATACTGTCGGGTGTCGCCCCGATGGTGCGGCGCGCCCCAGGTGTCGAACCAGCCGGGGTAGAATTCGCCGCACATGAGCGGGCCGGTGGGCTGGACTTCGCGGAGTTTTTTGAAGCCGCCGGCGGGGTCTTTGCCGAAGTTGACGACTTGGAAGAGATCGTCGCGCAGGCCGTTTTTCAGGGTGTAGGGCGGATTGCAGGCGAACAGCGGGATGTCGAACCCGGCGTCGATGAGGGCCTGGCGGATTTTTCCCATGTAGGCGGCGTCCTTGCCGTAGAAGCCGTATTCGTTTTCCACCTGGGCCATCAGGATCGGGCCGCCGCGGGTGACTTGCAACGGGCCGAGCTCGCGGCCGACATCCTTGAGCCATGCGGTGGCGGCTTTGAGGAAATCGGGGTCCTGACTGCGGAGCTGGATGTCGGGCTTTTTGAGCAGCCACCAGGGGAGGCCGCCGCCATCCCACTCGGCGCAGGCGTAGGGGCCGGGGCGGAGGATGACCCAGAGATTTTCCTCCTGGGCGATGCGGCAGAACTCGGCGACATCGGCTTGGCCGGACCAGTCGTAGGTGCCTTGTTTGAATTCGTGGAAGTTCCAGAAGAGATAGGCGCAAACGGTGTTCATGCCCATGGCGCGCATCGCCTGCAGGCGGTGCCGCCAGTATTCGCGAGGGACGCGGGCGGAGTGGATTTCCCCGCAGCGGATGATGGTGGGTTTGCCGTCGATGATGAAATCCTTGTCGCCGATGGAGAAGGTGTGCGCGGGTTTGGCGGTCTGCGCGTGGACGGTGCTGGCGGCGGTTAAACCGCAGAGGAGAAGGAGGCGGAGGAGTCTTTGCATCGGAAATGGGGATGGGTTGCAGGCAAAGGATGGGGCAACGCGGGGTGGGATTCAAGCGTCCCCCGTTTACCCGAAATGGGTATGCCGGGATGAGCTTGAAACTTGAGCGGGCAGCCGGAATGCTCGGCGGGTGCCCGTCCCATTTCCTGAAACGCCGCCGGAGGGAATCGCCTTGTTCGATCTCGATGGCACTTTGATCGCTTGGGACTGCCAGTTGTTGTTCCGGCACTTCGTGCTGAGGCGGGAGCCGTGGCGCGGGATTTTCCTGCCGGTGTTCCTGATCTTTCTGCCGCTGGCCGGGCTGCTAGGCGCGGGTGGGATGAAGCGGGTATTCCTGAGCTACCTGTGGCTGATCGACCGCGGAACGCTGGCGGGGTATTCGCGCGAATTTGCGGCAGCGGTGATGCCGGCGATCTATCCGGAGCTGCGCGGGAAGCTGGAGGCGCACCGGCGCGCGGGGCACTTGTTGATCCTGGCGTCGGCGAGTCCGGAATTCTACGTCGCGGAAATCGGGCGGGAGCTGGGGTTTGACCTGACACTCGGCACGCCGGTGGAGCTGGGGCGGTTTTTTCCGGATCTGGAGAATCACAAGGGTGCGGCGAAGGTGGCGCGGCTCTATCAATTACTACCGGCGTCGTATTTTGAAAATGGCCGGCTGCTGAATTGCCACGGCTACACCGACAGCACCGCGGACCTGCCGATGCTGGCGCTGTGCGGCGCGGCGACGGTAGTGAATCCCTCGGCCGTGCTTGAAGCGCGGGCAGTGGCGGCCGGTTGGGAAATCGTGCGTCCGGCGCGGCCGTGGAAGTCACGGGCGGGATTCGCGCTCAGGTCGCTTGCGCTTTTGTTAGGGATCAGGAGTGATCCGGGCGGGGTTTCCCGGCGCTGATCCCGGCATTTTGGATGCTTCGCAAGGCCAAGGTGGCGGGGCAGATGAAACATCCAAAGCGGTGTGGCGCTTCGCTTCCCACCGCAGTCCATAGGGCCGCCAATGCATGGAGTGCGGTGGCAGAGCGCAGCGGCGACACCGCTTTGGATTCTTCGCGATGCCAAGGTGAAGCTTGAACTCCGGACCACCGAACAAACGACCGGCAGGAGGCCTAACAGGTCAGCTGAAGCCGGCGCTCCGTTAGCCGGTCAGACGAGGTTTTCGATGCGGAAGACGACGGGCGCGCTGTTGATGCAATCGAGCGCCTCGATTTCCGCGAGGGCGTCCTGAAGTTTGCCGAAGGGGCAGGTGTGGAGCAGGAACACCATGTCCACGAATTCGGCGTCCGGATTGGAGGGATTGACGGGCGAGTGGGTGCCGGAAATTCCGATGCGGTGGTCCGCCAGGACTTTGGCGATTTCCGCGATCACGCCGGGGCGGTCGGTGACGTCGAAACGCACGTAGTAGGAGGTGGAGGTTTCTCCCACCGGAAGAATCCGGCCGCTTTCGCGATAGGGCAGGAAGCCGCGGTGGCCGTTGGTCTGGCGCAGGGAGCGGGCGGCTTCCACCAGATCGGCGACGACGGAAGAGGCGGTGGGGTCCTGGCCGGCGCCGCGACCGTAGAAGAGCGATTCGCCGGCGGCGTCACCATGGACGGCGACGGCATTGAAGACGCCGTGCACCGAGGCGAGGATGTTGGTTTTGGCGATGAACGAAGGCTGGATGCGCAGCTCCACGGAGCCGTCGGCGTGCTCACGGATCACGGCGAGCAGCTTGACGATGTAGCCGAGGCTTTTCGCAAAATGGATATCGGCCGGGCGGACTTGTTCGATCCCGGAGACGTGGATGGAGGCGGGATCGATGGGGAATCCATAGGCGAGCGTGGCGAGCAGGATCGCCTTGTGAGCGGCGTCCCAGCCGTTGACGTCGAGTGCCGGATCGGCCTCGGCGTAGCCCAAGGCCTGGGCTTCTTTGAGGGCGTCTTCGAAGGTGAGCCCGGCATCGGTCATGCGGCCGAGGATGTAGTTGGAGGTGCCGTTGATGATTCCGGAAAACGAATGGATGCGGTTGCCGATGAACGAATCCTGGACGGTGCGGATGATCGGGATGCCTCCGGCGACGGCAGCCTCGAAGTGGATCGGCGTGTCGTTTTCCCTGGAAATGGCGAACAGCTCGACGCCGCGCTCGGCGAGCAGCGCCTTGTTGCCGGTGACCACGGGTTTTTTCGCACGCAGCGCGGCGGCGACGATTTCGAAGGCGTCGGTGGTTCCACCGATCAATTCGACGACGATGTCCACCGCCGGGTCGGCGATGAGCACTTCCCAATCGGTGGTGAAGGTCTCGGCGGCGACGTTGCTGGTGGTGTCACGCGCTTTGGCGAGATCGCGGACGAGGATCCGGGCGATGTGGAGGCTCACCCCGCCGCCGGTACGCTCGGTGATGAGTTCGCCGTTGCGTTGCAGGGTGTTCCAGACGCCGGAGCCGACGGTTCCGAATCCAGCCAGGCCGATGCCGAGAGATGAGCAGGGGTTCACGCGGCGGACTGTGAGCGTCCGCCACGGTTTGTCCAAGCCGGAAGAATCGGAAAATCCGGATTTCAGCCGGGCTGGCTGAATTGGCGCTCGGCTTCCAGCCAGTCGCCATGGGAATCGCCGGGCAGGCCTTGTTCGACGCGGCGGCGGTAGTTCAGGTAGGCGGCGCGGGCGACCGCATCCAGTGATGGCTTGGCCGCGGCTTTTTTGGCCGCAGGCACCGGCGCGGCGGCGGTCTTTTTGGCGGCCGCTTTTTTCGCGGGCGCAGCGGCCTTTTTCGCAGCGGGTTTGGGAGTCGCCGCAGCCTCGGGGGTGGCGGGTTTTGTGGTCTTCGTTGCAGTCTTTTTAGCAGCCATGGTCGTGGAAAGTTGAAATTTGAGGGAGCACATCAGATGCCAGCCGCAGCATAATCGCCCGTCCCCGTGATTGCCAGCACATTAGAACGGCGTATAGTCGGCACATGGCCGGAGGTTATTCATGGAGCGAACAACGTGGGGGGAGCGGATACCGGCTGCCCGGCCCGGAGCACCTCGGCTGGTGGGCTGCGGTGGCGATGCTGCTTTCCATCCTGCTGCACGTCGTGGTGTTTTTCGCCCTGGACCGGATGAAAATCGCCCTGCATTTCGAGGAGGCGCGCGAGCTCAGCACGCGGCCCATCGATGTGCGGCAAGTCGAGATCCGGCCGGCGGAGGCCGAGCGTTCGTTGCCCCCGGAAGTCGTGATCCAACCACCGGTGGATGCCGCCTCTTTGCTGGAGGAAATCGATTTGTTAGACATCCTGCCGCTCGATCAGGAAATCGATATCAACCCGGATGTCATCAAGGCGGAATACGCGCTGCAGATGCAGAAGCCGGCGATGGAGGGAGATCCGGAGGCGATCGCGTTGGAAGCCGCCGCCGGCCTGGAAATCGAGGGGGACCTGCCCGAATTCGGGCGGGACATTGAAACAATCCGGCCGGCGGAAGTCGGCCAAATGACCGTCGATCCCGGATCGGCCCAAATCGATGACGACCTGAATCTCGGCAAGTTCACCGACGAACTGATCAAGCGCGGTGCCGGCGGCCAGGTCGAAAAAGGCGCGCTCGACGGCATCACCTCGCTCGATCAACTGCTCGACCTGCCCGCCAACATCCTGCTCAGCAAGAAGACCATGCTGCCGAGTGATCTGTTATTTGAATTCAACAGTTCCGAGCTCCGCGAAAGCGCCAAAGTCGGCTTGATGAAACTCGCGCTGCTGATGGACCGGAACCCCGGGCTTTATTGCTGGATCGAGGGCCACACCGATCTGGTCGGGGGCGACGAGTTCAACCTGGAGCTCTCGATCAAACGCGCGGGAGCGGTTAAAAACTATCTGGTGGACTCGATGCGGATGGACGCCTCGAAAATCATCACCCGCGGATTCGGCCGCTACTCGCCGATGATTATCAGCGGCACCACCGAAGAACAAGAGGTCAACCGGCGGGTGGAAATCCGCATGCGCAAGACCCCGCCTAGCAGTGCGCAGCTCATCATCACGCCGCAGAAAGCCGCGGTGGTGGAAGAGACACCCGCGCCAAAAGCAGTGCTCGTCAGACCCGCCCGCGCCCTGCCTGTCGAGATGCTTGAGGTGGCACCACCGCCACCGCCACCGTTGAAAGCCTTGCCGGCCGAGGGCATCCCGGAGTTACCGGATGTGCCACGTGCCAGCCCAGTCGAGCCCGTTCCGCCCACCGCGATTCCCCGCGCCCAGCAGGTGGAAGAGTGAGCGGAAGCCCAACATTCGTTAGATCCGCAAGATTCGTTGTGCCAGAATCTTCGCTATGACCGGCATCCGCATTTCCTTACGGGCGGACTCAAGATCCGCGGTCCATCATCTCCCCACCGACAATTGTCATGTTTTCATATCTTCCCATGCCTACGGCCTCGTCGATGTTGGTTTCCATAGGTGAGCGTGGTCCCAAGCACCTTGCGTGGGCTGTTGCTACAGCAGATTCAAAGATGTCATGGTTTCCGCATCGATGACACTTATGAAGTCAGGCCACCTTGCGGACCGCGGGTTTGCTTTGTTTCATGGCGCGCAATGTTTCCCAAAGCCCCCCGGGAGTCAACCGGGTGACGCGACGAAATCAGGCACCGGCGGAAACTTCGGCTGCTAGAAGAGGAAATAGCGCTGGGCCATCGGCAGCACGGCGAGCGGCTCGCAGCGGAGCTGCTCGCCATCGGCGGTGACCGTGTAGGTGTCGGGATCGACGGTGATTTCCGGCAGCGAGTCGTTGAACGGCAGGTCGCGCTTGGTGACCGAGCGGCAGTTTTTAACTGCCACTAACCGCTTGCCGAGGCC
>JBIPMR010000757.1:0-2868 GCA_044369025.1 Luteolibacter sp. | reverse complement strand
GCGCATCGCCCGCAGCGGGCTTGCGCTGGAATTCGCCAGATAGGATTTCGCGCACGCGGCGGCGGCCCCCATCGCCACGATGCCCGGGGTGTTTTCGGTGCCGCTGCGGCGGCCGCTTTCCTGGCCGCCGCCATGGAGCAGCGGTTTGAAACGCAGCCCCTGCCTCACATACAAGGCCCCCACCCCTTTCGGGCCGTGGAATTTATGGGCGGACATCGAAAGCAGATCCACACCCGACTCTCTCACATTCACCGGGATTTTCCCCACCGCCTGAATGGCATCGGAATGCAGCGCGAGTCCGCGTTCACGCGCCAGCGCCGCGATTTCCGCCAGCGGTTGGATCACGCCGGTCTCGTTGTTGGCGGCCATCACGGAAACATAGGCGGCAGCGTCGAGCGCCGCCGTGAGGGCGGTTAGATCAAGTCGTCCGCCACAACCCACCGGCACGAGCGTCACGGATTTGGTGAGGTTTTCGACGCAGCGCAGGACCGCACTGTGTTCGATGGCGGAAACCACGGCGGTCCCCTCCCCGGCCAGCCGGTCGAGCGAATGCAGGGCGGTGTTGACGCTTTCGGTGCCGCCACCGGTGAAAACGATTTCCGACGGGTCCGCTCCGATCAGGTCGGCGACTTGGGCGCGGGCGTGGTCGACCGCCTTGCGCGCCAGTTTCGCGGTGGAATACGCACCCGATGGATTGGCATGACCGGTGCGCAACCACGGCAGCATCGCCTCCAACACTTCCGGCAACAAGGCGGTGGTCGCATTCGCATCGAGATCAATCACGGCCCAAGAATCACCCGCCGCCGCCCGATTTCAAACTCCAAAAAACGCAGCGCTCAAAACCGCCCCGCCGCCCGGAAATCGGTGACCGCCTGATCCGCCCAACGCAGGAAAACGTCGCCCCAGGTCGCCGCATGGCGGACCCACTCCATCGCGAATTCGCGGGTGTGCTGCCAAGGCGATTCCGCCGCGACGCAGAGCAGCCCGACCAGCACCAAAATGTTGGCCAGATAGATCACCACCAGCGAAAGGAAGGTGCCGTTTTCCTTCAAATCCGGCTGGTCGCGCGGCAGCATCCACAAAGTCCAGACCAGGTGAAACGTCCAGGTGACTCCCAGAACCGCGTAAAGCGCGCGGTCCCACACGTGGTCGAATTCGAAGAAATACCGCAGCGCGACGTAAAAGGCCGCGCTGATGACCGCCCAGAACGGGAAAAAATACGGCGACAGCGCGATGACCAGGTTGGTCTTGTTTGTCGTGATGTAACCACCCTCCGTGCTGACATGGAAATCCATCACTTTTCCCCGGTAAACCAGCACGAAAACGGCGTGCGTCAGTTCATGACCCAGCACGTAGAGGTAAAGGAAAAAGGATTGGAACAAGCCGGACCAAAACCAGCCGATCATCACCAACGCCCCGATCGCGAAATACCAGAACTCCGTGGTCTGCCAGAATCCCTGATAGACCGTGGCGTGCGAGAAACGGGATAGAAACGTCCAGGTGGTCACCCAGCAGAGCGGCAGCAGCACCAGGGCGAGACTCCAGCGCAGCAAGCGCTGCGGCCATTGGGCAGGCTCGCATTCCTCATCCGCACGGCTGGCGGCGATGACGGCGCGCACCGATTTGAGCGCGCGTCTTCCGCCGCGGCGGTTGGCCTGCTCGTGGGCGCGCCGGTTGGCCGAGTTCAGGATCTCGGCGAACGACACCTGCGGCCGCCTCTGATTCTTCAGGGCGCGGCTGGCTGGGGACTTGGAACGGCGCTTGACCATGCGGACTGGGGTGGGATTTTTATTTTGGATACCTTAATAAATCAAGCTGGAATCCGCAGCCGTCCCCACTTCGTCGGGCGATTCGCAATTATCACCTGCCATGCCTGATTTTTGGGGTTCTCCTTGAACTCCGGGACATTTTTCTCTTGAGTCCGTTCATATTTTTCTGAAGAGCTCGCCTCTCCCCCAACTTTATCCTGCATCATGAAATTATTTGGAACCGACGGCATTCGTGGCCGCGTGAACGAGTTTCCCATCACGGCGGAAGTCGCCCTGCGCATGGGAAAGGCCGTGGCCAAGGTGCTGCAATCCAGCGGCCAGAACCGCAACCGCGTGATCGTCGGCAAGGACACCCGGATTTCCGGATACATGCTGGAATCGGCGCTGACCAGCGGCCTGGTTTCGATGGGCATGGATGTGTTGCTCGTCGGCCCGCTGCCGACTCCCGCCGTCGCCCATTTGACCAAATCGATGGGGGCCGCCGCCGGGATCATGATCACCGCGTCGCACAATCCTTACGAGGACAACGGCATCAAGATTTTCGGCCCGGATGGCTACAAGCTTTCGGACGACCTGGAAGCCCAGATCGAGCGCCAGATCATGGGCGACGAACCCGAGTCGCAGCCGCTGCATCCGAAGTTGATCGGCAAGGCCCACCGCATCGACGACGCCCGCGGACGCTACATCGAGTTTGCCAAACAAACGGCTGACAACATCCCGCTGCACGGTCTGAAAATCGTCGTCGATTGCGGGCACGGTGCCGCTTATTTCATCGCCCCGCTCATTTTCAAGGAACTCGGCGCCGAAGTGATCACCACCGGCATTCACCCGGACGGCCTCAACATCAACGCCGGTTGCGGCGCGCTCCATCCCGAACACGCCGGCGAGCTTGTCCGCCGGCATCACGCGGATCTGGGCATTTCCTTCGATGGCGATGCCGACCGCGTCATCTTCACCGATGCCAGCGGCGAAGTGGTCAGCGGCGACCGGATTCTGGCAGTTTGTGCGATCGGCCTGAAGAACCAGGGAAAACTCAAACACGACACGCTGGTCGCCACCGTGATGAGCAATCTCGGCCTGATCGAGGCCATGACCGGGC
>JBIPMR010000756.1:0-2871 GCA_044369025.1 Luteolibacter sp. | reverse complement strand
ATCCGCGCGCTCCATCCGACAGAGCGCGTGCAAATTCGGCAAGGCGGAAAAGTCGGCCGCCTCGTAGTGTGCATAATCACCGGCCAGGATCCGGGCATCGGCGTCGCCTACTCGAAAAGCGATCCGAGTCGCGGTATTCGCCATGACGGCGGCGGCGACGTCCGCTTTTGAACGCAGTTGCTGCAGGTGCTGGTGCGCCAGGATCAGCCCGAGACCGTACTTGCGCGCCCCGGTCAGAATATTGGCGATGCTGGAGGTGACGAAGTGTTGGCATTCATCGATGTAGCAGAAGAACGGCCGACGATCCTCCGCCTCCATGCGGGCGCGACTCATCGCAATCTGGTTCAACTTTACCATGATGAAGCCCCCGAGCATCAAAGCGACATCCTCGCCGAGCAGGCCGGTCGGCAAATTGACGAGTAGAATGCGGCCTTCATCCATCACCTTCGCGAAATCGATCTTGTTCTCCCGTTGGTTGACCATGTGATTAATGATCTTGTGGCTGACCAAGGTGTCGATGCGTGAGAGGATTGGGCCGGTACTTTTGGATCCGTCGAAGTTGGGGAAAACGTCGGTCCAGTAGCGCACGACATCCGCATCCTTAACCCCTTTGAGGAATCGCTCTCGCAGTGCCTTGTCTATGAGGAACGTCTGCATCTGGGCGAACGTGCCGCCGTCCTGATGCTCCAAGAATGCGAGAACCAGGTACCGGAAAACAACGGTCATTCGGTCTCCCCACGATGTGGAAAAGTCGCGGAATACCCCCACGAGGTCGGACGCGAGCAGCGTCCGCTCAAAATCGCTGTGCGCGGACAGGACGTTGAAAGGCGTGATCGCATCCGCGTCAGCCGGATCGAACAGGACGACGTCGTCCAGACGCGATTCCGGCATGTTGCACAGAATGCGGGTGATTAGGTCGCCGTGAGGGTCGAGAATCGCGATGCCTTGGCCGGACTCCAAGTCCTGCATGATCATAGAAAACAGAAGGCTGCTCTTCCCGGTTCCTGAGGCTCCGATGATGTGGGTGTGCTGGAGACGGGCTTTCGACGAAAAAACCACGGGTATCTGTTCGTCAGCGCGTTCGTTGATTCCAAGAATCAGGGTGCCTGGAGTATCGGCTGGCTCCTTAGGAGCGGGGGCTGGTCGCGAGCGATCCTCGATAAAACGCATAAACCGCGGCGATTTCACAGCGGGTGATGGCAAATGAACCAGTTCAACAAGCTCGGGCAAACTTAGGATCATGCCGGGGCGTCTTGAGCGACGCAGGACTACATCCTCACAGTGCGAGTATTGGTCGTATTCTCTATTGCTCAGCGGGGTCAACGACTGTCCTCCTTCACGGGAAAAGAGCCTCAACGCACAGGACATGGAACGAATGATCTGCCATGCCCTAGGGAAATCTGCCGCCTTCGCGGCCAGTCGGATAACGACAGCGTAAAGCGGGCTCGACGCCTTCTCCGTTGCACCCTTTACCAGCGCCGCGCCGTCCTCAAAAAAAGATTGGCCGCCTTCTTTGGTGACAGAGCTGAGTGCCTCCTCACCCCAGGGGGCAATAAGGGGTTCAAATAGGATTTGGTAGATTGCAACCTCGTCAGCTTGAAGAATCTCTAGGCCTCCAATCAAGCTGACGAGTGCGTCCAATCGAGGTGGTGCATGAAGAGGAAGCATGAACTCCCTGAAAAGCGCAAAATCAATAACAATTCGCTCATCGTCTGAACCATCGAACCACGTATGCGCAAGATTCCTCAGAAGGCTTAGGCTGCTTATCGAGAATCGATACGAAGGAATTGAATTCGAAGCAACGTGCCGCGACGGCTCCACCCTCAAGACCAGCCGGATTGAGGAGATTTTGGATTTTGAGAACCCTTCATTCCGGCGCATGGACCGGCTTTCGATCAGGTTCGGGAATCACCTTGAAGGGGGCAGCATCACTGTTGGAGACCTGTGGTTGTTCGACACCTGCGATTTCAGCGTATGGGGCACGAATGACTTGGCCGTGGTCGCATTTGCGGATGAGGTGGAGAAGCGCCTTTCTGAACTGCGCCCGTGGTTTTTTCCTTTCGCAAGAACCACGTTCACTCTATGCCTAGCGATTGTGGGTTTGGCACTCCTTTGTGCGGCCAACCTTCTCTTTCTTTTCCAGTTCGGGAGGCTGCCACAGGACAATAATTCCACGACAGCCGTGATCGCAGCCTTTTTGCCGCTGATTGCTCTTTTGGTGTTGCTGTTTCATTACGGGGACATGGTTTGGCGGTGGTTATTCCCTCGCGTCTTTTTTCGGATTGGGCAGCAGGTGGATGAATATGAGCGGATCGGCACAGCGCGTAAGTGGCTATTGGGGAGTGGAAGCCTTGGCCTGCTTGGTTTCGTGGGCAAAATCCTGCCTGCGGCTTTCAGCTAAAGCCCCCCTCGACCTCTCCACGATACCTAGGCCCTGCTTGACAAAAGCACAGCTTCCCGCAATTTTCGCGGACCGTCGAACCGCAACCACCTCCTATGCAGCGCATTTTCGTTTATGGTTTCCCAGGGCTATACGGTGGGGCGGGGACCGAGTTGCACCATCAGATTATCGCGTGGCAGCATATGGGGATGGGAGTGCATTTGATCCCGACTAACGAGGGCTTTGCGCGGGAGCCGTTGTTTGAGGAGATGATCCAGCGCGGGGTGAAGGTGCAACTTCCGCATGATTTCAGAGTGCTGGAGCCGGAGGACGCTGTGATGGGCTTCTGCAACGCAGAATTCCTCGACAAGCTGCCGGAAATCCGAAAGCACACCAAACGCACCGTCTTCCTCAATTGCATGTCGTGGCTTTTTGAGAAGGAGAAGGAGTGCATGAGCCGAGGCGAGATCGCGATGTTCCTTTACCAGAAC
>JBIPMR010000754.1:0-2872 GCA_044369025.1 Luteolibacter sp. | reverse complement strand
CAGTTTCACCCGCCAGTGCCACCGCGCCCAACATCATCCTCATCGTCACCGACGACCAAGGCTACGCGGATGCCGGTTTCCGCAATCCGGAAGTCCACACTCCGAACCTCGACAAACTGGTGGCGTCCGGGGTCGAGCTGAAGCGGTTCTACGCCGCGCCCGTTTGTTCGCCGACCCGCGCCGGCCTGATGACCGGGCTCTATCCGATCCGCTTCGGCATGCAGCGCGCCGTGAACCGCCCCTCTTCCGAGGTCGGCTTGCCGGAGTCGCTGACCACCCTGCCCGAAGCCCTCGGCCAAGCGGGCTACCAGCAGCGCCACATCGTCGGCAAATGGCACCTCGGCAACATGCGGAAAGCGCAACTGCCGATGAACCACGGCTTCACCCACCAATACGGCCCTTATTGCAGCGGCATCGACTACTTCAAGCATACCAAAGACCAAGTCCACGACTTCCACCGCGACCAGCAAACCGTCCGCGAGGACGGTTACTATACCGACCTGCTTTCCGACGAAGCCGTCCGCATCATCGACGGCCACCAGGGAGAGTATCCTTTTTTCCTCTACCTTCCCTACGGCGCACCGCACACCCCGTTGCAGGCACCGGCGAAGGAAGTCGAACGCTATCAACATCTCGGCAAAGCCCGCGCCAACTACCTCGCCATGATCACGGTGATCGACCACGGCCTCGGCCGCATCCTCGATTCCCTCGACCGCAGGAAAATCGCCGAAAACACCCTGGTCGTTTTCCTCAGCGACAACGGCGGGCCCCTCAAAGCGGGCGGCAACAACCAGCCGCTCAAAGGAGGCAAATCCAGTCTATACGAAGGTGGCATCCGCGTCATCGCGGCGGCGCGCTGGCCCGGCCGCATTCCCGCCGCTTCGGTCTGCGAAGTGCCCCATTCCTACATCGATGTCATGCCCACCCTGCTGGACGCAGCGGCCCCGGAGGATCGGAAACTCGACGGCCAAAGCGCCCTGGCAATCTGGCAGGGAAAAACCCCACCCGGGCAACGCAACGATGAATTCTACAGTTTCTACGAGAACCGCAGTCAAAAACCGGAGTCGCTATCCATCATCCAGGGAGACTGGAAACTGATCCGCCAGGGGCCACCCATCCTCGACGGCGCACGGGCCGGGCACGCGGACATCGCCTTGTATGATCTCGCGAAAGACATCGGCGAGGAAAACAACCTCGCCGGCCAAAACCCGGAACGCGTCGCGGGACTGCTAGACAAACTCGTCGCCTTCCGCAAACTCCGTCCCGCAGGCGGCGTGCCCCCGATGATCGAACCCGCACCCAAAGGCTGGAAACCCTTCCCCGACTGGGAGCCGGTCGAATAGAGCTAAAACCCATGAACCCACCCATCCCCGATCTCCGCCGTCTCCTCCCCGCCGCCCTGCTGCTTGTCGTGCTGACGGCTTCCCGTGCGGAAGCCACCCCTCCCATACAACCTAACATCATCGTCATCCTCGCCGATGACATGGGTTACTCCGACATCGGCTGTTATGGCTCGGAGATCGAGACGCCGCACATCGACGCGCTCGCCAAGGACGGCCTCCGTTTCTCTAACTTCTACAACGCCGCGCGCTGCTGTCCGACCCGCGCGGCCCTGCTCACCGGCATCTATCCGCACCAGGCGGGTGTCGGGGCGATGACCGCGGCCAGCCGTTTCCCCGGCTATCAGGGGAAGCTGAACGGGAATTGCGCCACCCTCGCCGAGGTGCTCAAACCCGCCGGATACGCGACTCTCATGACCGGCAAGTGGCACGTCGGCGCCGGTGCGGGCCACGAGCCACTCGACCGCGGCTTCGACCGCTTCTGGGGCACTCCATCCGGCGGCGGCGTCTATTTCAAGGAGGCTTTGAAAGTCCGCCCCGAGCTCCAGTTCAAGAACGGCCGTGAGGTCATCGAGCCGCCTGACAACCTTTACGTCACCGACGACTTCACCGACCGCGCGCTGGAGTTTGTCGAAGAGGCGGTGACGGAAACCAAGAAGCCGTTTTTCCTCTATCTCGCCCACATCGCCCCGCACTGGCCGCTGCAGGCGAAGCCGGCGGATATCGCAAAATACCAAGGCCGCTACGACATCGGCTGGGACGTGGTGCGGGAAAGACGTTTCGCCCGGCAGAAGGTGTTAGGCATCGTGCCCGCCAATGCGACCCTCCCGCGCCGTGATCCGATGGCGAAGGCGTGGGACGAAATGCCGGAGGCCGCGCGCAAGGACCTTGCCCGCCGCATGGAAGTGTATGCCGCGCAGGTGGATTGCATCGATCAGAACATCGGGAAACTGGTAGAGAAACTCACGCAGCTCGGCCAGTGGGACAACACCCTCATTCTTCTTCTGTCCGACAACGGCTGCTCCGCGGAACCCGGCCCCGGCGGTTTCAGCAAGGGCAAAAAAGGTGCGCCCACCGGCTCGCCGGAGTCGTATGACAGCGCCGGCCTCGAGTGGGCGAACGCCTGCAACACCCCCTTCCGGAAATTCAAGATCGACACCCACGAGGGCGGCATCGCCACCCCCTTCATCGCCCACTGGCCGGCCGGAATCTCCGCGAAAGGAAAAATCCGCAGCCAGACGGCGCACGTCATCGACATCATGCCCACTCTCGCGGAGATCGCCGCTGCCAGGTATCCGCGGGAAACGGTTGGAAAACCCATCAAGCCGATGGAAGGCACCAGCCTGCTCCCCGCCTTCGCGGCCGATTCCGCCGTCGCCCGCGATCTCTGCTGGGAGCACCAGGGAAACAAGGCCGTGCGCCGCGGCGATTGGAAGGCCGTCACCCGCGCCAGCCATCCCTGGCAGCTCTATGATTTGAAAAACGACCCCACTGAAACCCACGATCTCGCAAAGACCCATCCGGAGAAAACC
>JBIPMR010000755.1:0-2872 GCA_044369025.1 Luteolibacter sp. | reverse complement strand
CACTGGACGACAGCAAAGCCCAACGGGGAGCACGACTGGCTCAAGGGAAGCCGCCGTCAGCCGTCACTCTCGACCGGCGGAGCTTCGCCGTCAATTTAGACCCACGCCTGCCGTTGGCGCAGGCGTGGGTCACGGTCGGACGCGCCTGTCTGGCCCACTTTCAAGCCAGTCTGGCCCCATGGCATCTGATCGCGGAGGATGAGCCTGCCCAGTCGCCGCCTCCGCGGCGAAAGCCGAAAATGACGGAGGATCCGTGCGTCGAATGGATTCATCAGGCCCGGGTCGCGCTGCGGCGATTGCGCGGAGCCATGCGTTTATTCCGCGACCACCACACTCTCGACGCTGAGCTCGAGCAGTCGTTGCGCACCATGGCTCAAGCTCTCGGTGCCGCGCGCGACTGGGATGTCTTGTGCGACCAAACGATACCCCCGATGGCCAGCGCGTGGAATGATGACGCTGCATGGGGCCTGCTGGCGGCCCAGGCCGAGTCCCGGCGCTCTGAAGCGCGCACCGACCTGCGGCGCACCCTGAACGATCTCAAAGCCGGCGCATGGCTACTGGCCATGCATCAATCCCTGAACCAGCAGGAGAAAAAAGCCGACGCCTCACCGGCAAAAGGAAATCCGCCCCGTCTCGACGACTGGATCCAACAGGTTTTGCACCGCGGACATCGCAAAATTTCCAGAAGCATCAAACACTGGTCCCAGCTAACGCCCCTCGAACGCCATGCCCTGCGCATCAGCATCAAGCGCCAGCGATACGCAGTGGAATTTTTTCAATCGCGCCTGTCGGCGCGCCGCACCCGCAGCTATCTTGCGGCCATGGTCGAGGCTCAGGAGGTCCTCGGACAAGCCAATGACTTGGCGGTCGCCCGGTCGATGTTGCCGCGCCTGACCGATGGAACTAGCCGCCACCAGACCGCCGTGGTTTCCGCCGTGTCATTCGCCCACGGCTGGCTCGCGGCCAAAACTCAGGACGAGCCGACTCAATTAAAATCCAAAACCAAAAGTGTCTTGAAAGCGTCCTCCTTGCCGCTTTAAAAAAACCGCGGCATCAGAGCGGCATCCGCCCGCTCACTTGCTCACTCGCTCACCGCTCGCCGCTTTCTTCGCACCGCAAGCGCACGGCACAAAAATCAAACCACCATGGAACTCATCATCTGGCGTCACGCGGAAGCGGAAGAGGGATCACCAGACATGACCCGAAGCCTGACCGCACGGGGTCACCGTCAGGCCGCGCGCATGGCGAAATGGCTGAACCAGCGACTACCGGAAGACGTGCTCATTCTGGTTAGCCCGTCCCAACGCACGCTCGAGACAGCCGAAGCGTTGGCCCGCCCGTTTCAAGTCCATCCGGATCTGGCCCCCGACGCCACCGCCGACGCCGTCCTGCACACGATAGGCTGGCCGGACGCGCCGCATCCCGTCCTCATCGTCGGCCATCAGCCGTACGCCGGACAGATGATCATAAAATTATTGTCCGGAAAAAACGGGGAGTTTTCCCTGAAAAAAGGCGCTATCGCCTGGATGCAGCAGCGCCCCAGAGAAGGAGCCGCCCAGACGCTGCTACGGGCCGTGCTCTCGCCTGACCTGTTATAGGACCCCGCTGAATCAGGGTTTTGGTTTCTTCGCCCACCGCCACTGGGCCAGCCCTTTCAAATCCCGAATAAAAAGATTCTGACCGACGACAGCGAGGTGAGCCCACGTCTCCTCCTCACTAACACGGCGTTCGGAAAGGATATTGAGTTGCGCGGGGGAGGCGGCGATGAGGTAAAGCAGACCTCGTTCATCGAGGGCCAGCACTTGTTCTCCTTGGGCCACTAGGCTGACGTATTTGCCGAATTTCTCGCTACTGGTCCATTCTTCCTTGCCGGTGGTGAGTTCAAAACAGACGAGACGCTGACTGCGCAGATGATGATACGCATGGGAGCCAATGATGACGGGGGTCGACATGTAGCCTTGTTCATTTTGCGACCACCCCTCGGTGGCGGCCAGCGCGTCAGGGGAGCCTGCGATTTTAAGCCACTGACTGCGACCGCCATAGGTACTGGTAAAGACACCGTCTTGAAAGATGACCGGGGTCAGGATGTTCATTCCACGAAACGAGGCCACCGGAGTTTCCCAAAGGGTTTTGCCGTCAGCTGGATCGAGCCCGGCCAGCTTTTCCCGGCCTTGCACGACGATCTGGCGCCGGTCGGCAAGAGTGGCGATAATGGGCGAGGAGAACGCGCTGCCCGACATGCCACCGCCGTCCTGAAACCCGCGCCACAACACTTTTCCCGTGCGCTTATCAAGTTTCACCGTCCCGCCCCCAGCCTGCACATACACCGCATCCCCATCCAGCAACGGCGAACACACACAGCCAAATGCCGGCAATTCACTGCTGAATTCCTTCACAAAATCAACGCGCCACACGACTTTTCCCGTGGCCACCTCCAAACATACCAGCACATCGCGCATGCCAGCCACGTACACAAAAGTGCCGTCCGTCGCCGGCGTCGAACGAATCCAGTCGCCATTCGACTTAGCAAAAAACGGCACACTCAGCGCCCCCTCCCATGAGGTACGCCAAACTTCCTCCCCGGTTTCTACCTTCAGTGCACGCACAACCTCCGTGGCCTTGCCTTCGGTTTCCGTCGTCACCACCAGCCCACCCGTGACCAGCGGCCCCGAATAGCCAGGCCCCAAATCAATTCGCCACGTGCGCTGAAAAAACTCTTCTCCGAGCGAACTGGGCCAGGCCGGCGTGGACGCCACCGTGCCATCCCGATGCGGCCCACGCCATTGCGGCCATCCGACATCCTTGGCCGACGCCTCGGACGCGTGAACAGAAGGCAGGAACACCGTCAAGACGCCGGCAGCCGAAAGCAACT
>JBIPMR010000753.1:0-2873 GCA_044369025.1 Luteolibacter sp. | reverse complement strand
GGATTGCAGGCCGTCATCATCGCCACCATCATCGCTTCGGTGCTGCCGCAGGTGACGACGAGGTGTTGGTCCGGGTCGATGGCCAGACCGGTGAAATGCTGGATTTTGCGCGCCAGGGCCTCGCGGAAACGAGGCGCGCCCCAAGTGACGGCGTATTGATGGAACGGCCCGCGGGTCGCCCGCTCCAAGGCTGCTAGGATTTCCTCCGGCGGATCGAAGTCCGGAAATCCCTGGGACAGGTTGATCGCCCCGTATTGGTTCGCCATCCGGGTGGTGCCACGGATGACGGATTCGGTGAAAACTGAGAGTCGGCTCGCGGTCGCTGGCATGCTGGCCGCGACCATGGCGGCGATTTCCAGAATGTCGATCCTCTCGCGCCTCAGTAGCGGCGATAGCGCGGATTGTAGGCGTAGCCGCTGCGGTAATATCCGCCCCCGCCATGATAACGATGGTTGTGATGGCCTCCATGGTCGTTGGCGATCGCGTAACCCACCAGACCCGCGGCGGCCGCCCCGGCGATCGCGACCGCAGGGTCCACCGTTTGCAGCGCGTTGCCCTGCGAATCATAGGTGGTCATGCAACTGACACTCATGCCGAGCATGGCCAACAATGCGCCACAGGTGCAACCGCGGAAAAAACCGGAGGAAGGGGTGTTGTTTTTCATACCTCAATGGACGTGCCGGATGCCTAGTGATTCAAACGATTTCGCATCACCTGCGAAACTCGCTCACAGCCTGCGGATCTTGCCGCTCGCCGTGACCGGCAGTTCGTCCACGAATTTCACCCGCACCGGCACTTTGTAAACCGACAACGACTCACGGCACCAGCCGATCAATTCCCGCGCGGTGGCCGTTTTCCCGGGAGCTACGATCACGCAAACCACCGGCACCGTCCCGAAAACCGCATGCGCCGCCCCGGTGACCCGGCAGCGCCGCACCGCCGGATGGCGTTCCAATACTTGCTCCACCTCCTCCGGGAAAACCTTCATGCCGCTCACGTTCATCACGCTCTTTTTCCGCCCCTTCAGGTAAACCCTGCCGGCCGCATCCGTCTCCGCCAGATCGCCGGTGGCAAACCATCCATCCACGCAAACCTCATCGACCGTCTGCCATGGCGACAAATACGCATCAAACATCCCCGGCCCCTTGATCCACAATTCCCCCACCCGCCCGACCGCCACCGGCAGCCCCTCGTCATTCCGCAATTCCACATCGAAGGCCGGCAGCGGGCGTCCCACCGCCGTCGGCGAATCCCCCGCGCCACCGGTGTTGAGCAGCGGCAGGCCGATCTCGATGATCCCCAAACCCTGCACCAAAGGTTTGCCAAAGCGTGTCCGAAACCGCTCCGCCACCGCCACCGGCAAGGGCGACGCCGTGCTCACCGCCAGCCGCAAATCCGGCCAGGCGTAGCTGCCCGGATCCGCCGCCAGCATCGCATGATGGAAGGGCGAACCATAAACCACCGTCGCCCGGGTCATCTTGGCGGTGTGCAGCACATCCTCCGCCAAATGCGAGGTCCCCAGAACCGTGCACGCGCCATGATAAAGATACAGCACGATGGAAACCGCGAAATGATGCGCCATCGGCAACATCCACAACACCCGGTCGCTCGGGCCGATTTCGAGCGCCGCATTCGCCGCCACGATCCGCTCACGCAGCTTCGCATGGCTCAAAACCACCCCCTTGCTGCGGCCGGTCGTCCCCGAACTGAAGCGGATGAACGCCGGATCCAGCGCGCGAAACGCGTCCTCATCCTCAAGTTTCCCCCCCTCCAAAGCAATCCACGCCGCGCCGGTGTCCGGTTCAAAATCCGTTGACTCGCCACTCCGCCACGGCTGGCCGCTGCCCAGCACCAGCCCACACAGCCCCGTCCGCCCGATGATTTCCTCACGCTCCGCCGCAGTCAATTCTCCCGCCACCGGCACCAAACAAGCGCCCGCTTTCAAAATCCCCAGCGCCAGCACGATGTAATCCACGCCGTTCTCGCAGGCCAATCCCACCCGCGGCACCCCGTCACTCCGGAATCCCTCGCACCGGCCCAACCACCCCGCGACCCGCGCCGCCCGCTCCAAAAGTTCGCCGTAGCTCAGAATCACGCCATCCACCACCAGCGCCGGCCGTTCCGCCGACGCCCGCAGAATGATCTGATCCACAATATTCACCGTCCGCCAAGCTAAACCACCTGACGGGTCCCGCTCAAGAAATTCTTCCCGGTTCGCCTGACTCCGGTTTGCGGAAAACCACCAAATGCCGGTCCACCGACTTCCCCGGCACCTCCGCCAACGCTCGCGATTCCGGGTCCCGCCCGTTCCACAAAACCTCCGCACCGCGGGTCTTCAGCGCCGCCACCAGCAACTCGTGCTCCTGGTCAAAATACGACGTGCAAACCAGCAGCCCGTCCGCCTTCAGCACTTTCAGCCCGCTTTCCAGCATCCGATCCCACGCTGCCGGAGCGTCCCAATAATTCTGATGCCGGATGAAAATCAAATCCACGTCCGAGATCAGCCCCATCCGGTGGATCATCGCCGCATCCCCGCTTCGAAACTCGATCAAGCCCCCCGGCAACCGCCAGCGCCTCGCCGCTTCCTCGACCGCATCCGCCCGCAAATCGATCCCCAGATAGTGCGCGATCACCGCCGGAGCCAGCGCCCGGGCCAGCGCCCCGGTTTCGTCCGCCCGGCCGCACGCGAGGTTCAACACCCTCACCCGGCCGCCTCGCAGGAAACCCACCGCCGCGAAGGCCTGGCGCAGCATCACCGACAGGCGCGTCACGTCGTCAAACGTCCCCGGATAGCGGAATGGCAGGCATTGTTGCATGCCGGCAGGGTTATTTTAATCTTCCGCGAGATTCAAGTTTGCGAATCCGCCCGGGAA
>JBIPMR010000752.1:0-2875 GCA_044369025.1 Luteolibacter sp. | reverse complement strand
GTGGCGTTGGGACTGCCGCCAGAAGTCAGGTTTGCGGGTGCGCTCGCGGGGTTTGCCGAGGGCATCCTCGATGGCCTTGGTGGCGGCTTCGCAGCCTTTGCCTTGGAACCCTTCGGCCTCGACGGTGATTTCCCCAAATGGGGAAACGCGGACATGGATCTTGCGGCTCATAGCGAGCCTCCTTCCAATGTCAGCAGGATCGAGCCGTCGGCTTCCTGTCTGCGGTGCGTGCGCAGTCCGCGTGAGCGGGCCTCGCGGATGGTTTTGTGGATGCCGTAGGATTGCAGCAAACGGCCGTAGCCGATTCCCACTTCCTTGGCGACATGGCCGTCCCATAAATCGCTAGTCAGGCCGTAGCTACCGTCATTCTCCGGATGCGGATCGACGGCGATGTCGTAGGGGCCTTTGAGTTGGATGACGTGGGGTGCCTTGCGCTGGACGCCCGCGTAGCCCCGGCAGTTGGCGTTGGCGACGAGCTTGAGGTCCATTTCGGCGCAGGCGTCGTTGAGGGCGTCGAGGTCGCGGATCTGAGTTTGGATGGTGGTGAAGTGAGACATGGTTTGTTTTTTGTTAGTGGTGTTTGGAGATGAGGCTTGAGGGGATGGATGCAGCAAGGGCGGCCCGTCGTAACAGGCCGCCCTTGCTGCGGTTCAGGTGATGTGTGATTGGCGTGTGGAGTGGTTTGGGTGGCGTTGGAGGAAGTGGGAGTGGGGAAATTGCGCTTCAGTGATGAGATTGGCGTGTCGGGTGTGGGTATTGGTGTGTTGGGAGAAAGGTTCGTGCCGGTTGACGGGCACGAAGAAGCCCGTCGGGTGCGTGACCGGGCGGGCTGGATTGAAATCTTTCGAGTGGTTTAGTAGATCTCACCCGCTTCCAAATGATCTGCGAGCAGCCTAAGGAGTTCTGCACGAAGAGGGGAATCGCGCCAAAGGCGACTGGTGCTCTTGATGGAGAAGTATTGCTGCGGAGAGGAGAAGTCTCCGAATCTGATCGTGACACACGGCGTGTTGGTCGCGAGGTCTCTGGTGATGCCATTGGCAGGTTCCGAGCTGTCGGACCAAAGGACGTCATTGGAAAGACAATCATCGGGACGTTGATTGGGAAGAGTCCGCATCTCCTCGATTATTGATGTGCATCGTTGCGGATCGGGTGTGAGCCACACGGGAGCGAACGAACATCGCCGCCAACTACCGTCGGGGCGAGGTCGTGTGATGAAAGCACTGCCATGTCCGTCTGCTCCGAGAGTCGCCTGGCAACGGACTTTGGAATCCTTAACCGATCCGGGTATGAACACGCTTATGAGATTGTCGTTCTGGCTTCTAGCTGGATCCCGGTAGCCGGCGTCATTGACGTCCAGTAGTTCCACTTCGCACCGCAACGCCGCTTTGGGTGGAATCCATTCTCCAAGTCCGTTCTCCCCATAGGCCAAGTGTGGGCTAACGATCAATGTTCGCTTGCCGCCGGCACGCATGCCCTCGATGCCGTATCGGATTCCGGCGATGGTTTCGCGCTTGCCCAGGTCAATTACGGTGCGTGGCGCGTCTGGATATTCCGCTGTCACCTCCTCACCCTTGCTGAGAAACATCCTGAGGTTGACCACGACAACGTCACCACGGCGGGCCTCGCGACCGTCGCCTTGGATGTCGTTGTTGATCTTCACTCCTTTGGGCATGACTGGCGCAATTTGTCGAATCTATGCGCCAAGAGCAAACGAAACCGCTCGGTGGATGCGTGAGGATGGGAGGTTTGGAGGATGAGGGAACCCCCGCCGGACGACAAGCCGCAGGCGGGGTTTCATGTGTATCATTTCAGCTAACGGCAGCCAGCTTGCGAGTGTCCATCTGACCGAAGCGGGAGATGACTTCGCGGGCGGCGGTCCGGGCGAGTTGCACGGAGTTCACGCACCCCGCATGAGTTGCAATCCCCACCACACAAGCGCGGCGGTGGCGGCGATCAGTGCCAGGATCATCAGGACACCGCGGGAATGTTCATGGCGGATGTCGCGCTCCTGTCGTTTCGAGACCAGTTCCTCGTGCGATTTCCGCTTTTCGATCGACTGGATGAGCTCGGACGGCGGCAGGGTGACTGCCATCTCACTGCGTTCCGTGGCGAGCTTCTTGCGATTGTCCGCCAGTTGCTTCTGCCGGTGGCGGAGTTGATTCTCCTCATCCTGAAACAGGCCAAGGTCGAACTCTTCTTGGTTGGGCGCGCGGCTTTTCATGTCAGATGCGGTGGCTTTCTTTAGTGGGTTCCCTTGGGCGAGCCAATGGAATTCAGCTGACTTTCAGCGGCGTGATGTGCCGACGGGAAATCCGACAGGCGAGCCATGCGACAAACTTCCATTTGGCGACGATGGCGGTTTTGTTGTCCAGGCGGGTCGGCAGGCGGCCTTTGTGCCGCAGGTAGAAATGGAACACTTCCGCAAAATCCTCGCAGGGCGTGGTGGCCGCGTATTTCGTCAGGTGGTGGTCTGAATCGTATTTCATCACGGATTCTCCCGACTCGTAGGGGCCTCCGAACGCGCTGGCAAAGCGTTTGATGTTGATCAGGTGCGGCCAGTGGTCGGCCACCGCATGCGCCCATTCATGGCGCAGCACGTCGGTCAGGCGGGTATGCTGGCCGAGGATGAGATCGGAGAGCTGGGCACCGGTAATGGCCGGGATGTAGATGTCGCCCTGATACCAGCCGTAGCTGTCCCATGAAGCGGCGACCCAATATACTTCGACGTCATCAAGGCGCTTGTGCCAAAACCAGAGTGTTTCCAGTTCGCGGACGACCGTGCGGTTGGCCCGGCACATGTCCTGGTAGGTGATGACATGCCGACGGAGCTGACGTGCGGCGCTTTGCTGATGGGGCATGATAGGGAAGGTTGAAA
>JBIPMR010000751.1:0-2876 GCA_044369025.1 Luteolibacter sp. | reverse complement strand
GAGGATCTCTATCAGCGATTTGGCTCCAGTGTTGCCATCCCGCCGCTCCGCTCCCGCAAGGTCGATATTCCGATCCTTTCCGCCCACCTGCTCACTTCTTGGAATGCACGACACCAGAATCAAAAGCGGCTCACCGCCGCGGCGATCACTGAACTCGTCCGCTACCCGTGGCCCGGAAACGTCCGCGAACTCGGCCGCGTCATCCAGCAGTCCGCCATGCTGACTCCAGGGAAGGTCATCAATCCTGAAGACCTGCGATTCGAAGCTCCCATGCGGACAAATCCCATGTCTGCGCTCCCCGATCCGTCGGAGGGTTTCAAGGTCAATGAATTCATCGACGAGATCAAACTTCACCTGATCCGACGCGCCATGGAACTTGGCGGCGACGTTCAGGCCCGTGCCGCCAAACTGCTCGGCATCACACCGCAGGCCATCAACCAGTTCCTCAAATCAAGAAATCTTCAATAGGATGCGACCTATTCATCAATCTGGCTTGATTTTTCGATGGACTGCCCGCCATCACTTTTTCGCCATAGTATCTGGAAACCAGCTACTTGCTACCAAGTTAGGCGTGTGGCACGGCGCATGCAAAACCCAACGGCACGGAAATGTGTGCCGATCCCTCCCCAACCGAATCCACTCCGGTGACCATTGCGTCCCCGGAGTGGCCTCGTCCCCCCGCGGCACCCATTTCCCTTATGAAATCGCGTAACTTCGAATTCCTCCGGGAAAATCACCGCGAACTCGCCGATCTCGGCGGTTTCGCTGAAGCCTACGTCCACAGCGATCCGGCGGCTTGCCTGGTGAAACTCCGCACCTTCGCCGAGTTTCTGGTCAAGGCGCTATTCTCCCATCACCGCCTGGAACTCACCTACCAGAGCAATCTCAACGATCTGCTCGCCGACCACACCTTCAAGTCGATCACCCCGCCGGTGGTGCAAGACAAGCTCCACCTGATCCGCATCAAGGGGAACCATGCCGCCCACGGCACGTTGCATCCCACGACACCGGCTCAGATGACCGGCATTCTCAAAGAGGCATTCGACCTTGCGCAATGGTTCGCCCTCTCGACTGGCCTCAAGAGTCGCAACGAGCTGCCATCCTGGCAGGAACCTCTCGCGTTGACCGGTGATTCAAAATCCCTGCTTCAACGCGAGAAAAAGGCAGCCCTCCAGAAACTCGCTGAGCAGGAGGCCCTCATGGCGAAACTCCTCGCCGATCTCGAAGAAGCACGCTCCCAAGCCGAGGCTGCTCACACCACTGCTGCCGAGAAAGCTGTCTTGCTCAATCAAGCGCAGCAAGCCGCTTCCGCCCTCGACTTCAGCGAAGAGGAAACCCGCTTAAAACTCATCGACGAGCTTCTCGCCAAAGCCGGTTGGAAAGTCGGCCCGAGAGGACAGAATACCGATGAAGTGACTCAGGAGCACCCCGTCCTGCATCAGCCCGTCCCTAGCGGCAAAGGCCGGGCCGATTATGTCGTATGGGACCCCGATAACGGCCTTCCGCTCGGGGTTGTGGAGAGCAAGAAAACTGCCGAAGACGCAGCCAAGGGCAAGATGCAGTCGAAATACTATGCCGACGGACTCGAAAAAGAATACGGCCAGCGCCCGGTGATCTTCTACACTAACGGCTATGAAATCTTCATCTGGGACGATGCGAAGGGCGAGCCACCCCGCTCCATCTTCGGCTTCTACTCCTTGGACAGCCTGCGGTATTGCATCTTTCAGCGCAACCAGCGCGAAGCCAGCCTTGGCGCGCTCTTCCCGAAGGAGGCCATCATCGACCGACTCTATCAGATCGAATGCGTCAAGCGCACTTGCGAGAACTTCGACAAGCGCCGCCGCGAGGCACTCCTCATCCAGGCCACCGGCACTGGCAAGACCCGCGTCGCTGTCGCCATCTCGGAACTCATGATCCGGGCGAAGTGGGGAAAACGCATCCTCTTCCTCTGCGATCGCCGCGAACTCCGTAAACAAGCCGGAAACACTTTTGACGAATTCCTGCCTTCCGAGCCCCGCGTCATCGTCACTCGCAACACCGCGAACGATAAGGAAAAGCGCATCTATCTCGCCACCTACCCGGCGATGATGAAATGCTTCCAGAACTTCGACGTCGGCTTCTTCGATCTGATCATCGCCGACGAAAGCCATCGCAGCATTTACAACCGCTTCCGCGACATCTTCCGTTGGTTCGACTGCTATCAGGTCGGGCTCACCGCCACGCCGGTGAAGTTCATCTTCCGCAATACCTATCAGCTCTTCGGCTGCGAAAACGAGGACCCCACCGCGAACTACACCTACGAAGAGGCCATCAACCACAAGCCGCCCTACCTCTCGCCCTTCACCGTGGTGAAGCATACCACCAAGTTTTTGCGGGATGGCATCAAATACAAGGATCTCACTCCGGAGCAGCGCGAGCAGCTCGCCGAACAAACCGCCGATTCCGAGACCGTCGACTACAACAAGGAGCAGGTCAGCAAGGCCGTCTTCAACAAGGACACCGACCGCGCCATCCTTCGCAACCTGATGGAAAAAGGCATCCGCAACGCCGACGGCACCCGGCTTGGTAAAACCATCGTTTTCGCCCGCAATCACCGTCATGCCAAACTCCTCGTCGAGCTCTTCGATGAAATGTATCCGCAATACGGCGGCGACTTCTGCCTGCGCATCGACAACTACGAACCGCGCGCCGAGCAGCTCATCGACGATTTCAAAACCGCTGATGGCAGCAAGAATCTAACCATCGCTGTCTCCGTGGACATGCTCGACACCGGCATCGATGTTCCGCAGATCGTCAACCTCGTCTTCGCCAAGCCGGTGAAATCCTACGCCAAGTTCTGGCAGATGATCGGCCGCGGCACCCGCCTTTGCGAAAAC
>JBIPMR010000750.1:0-2877 GCA_044369025.1 Luteolibacter sp. | reverse complement strand
CGGCAAACCCTTCCTGTTCCGGGCCGCCTGCCGCGCCGCCCGCCTGCTCGCCCCGATCCAGTGAGCTGATAAGGAGGCACCCCACTCTTGTGGTGCTGGCGAATGGAACGCCATTGAAAAGCGCGTGGCTCTCCCCAATGGCTTGTCATTCGCATCCACGACAAAAGCACCGACCGCTTGGGCGGACAAACACGCTGCTAACTTCGGCTTCTCAATGGCTGCGACGCTCGCAGAGCGCCGCTACATGCTGCATCATTCGCTCAGGAACTCGGAAGTTAGTAGGGAGGGTCGTGGCTCCTTAGCCTCGCCACTCCTGGTTCAGAGTTTCGCCACGCGGCCCAAATCCGGGCGCTGGCGAACAATATTGGCGAGCATCTTCCGGCAATGGTCGTGCTTGGTGCGCTGGCTGAGGAGCTCGGCGCTGCGGGTGAACGAACCCCACTGGACGATGGTCATTTCGACATTGCGGCGACCCCACAGATTCATGACGTCTTTCGAAGGCTTGTAGATATCGACGGTGCCGGTGCCGAGAAGCGCCGAGCCGTAGTCGTCAACCACATACAAGTAAGGCAGTCCTTTGATCCGGAAGGTGGTCCCGACCGGATAGAACGACCAATCCGCAGCCGCGCTGCGGACGCTGTTGTTGTAGCGCAGCGGGGTGCCGGTGGCGTTTTTGCTGCCGTAAATCAAGTGATCGTCCTCGCTACAGGTGTAGGCCGTGGTGCGGACGATCCGGTTGCGGTCGCTGAACGCGTAAACCGGCATCGAATGCTTGTCGCGGGGTTTGCCGGCGGCGGCGGCGACCGCCACCGAAGAGGCGGCGGGAAGCGCGAAGCTTTCTTTTTTCGCAAAGCCGGTGGCACCGGAGCCGATCGAAGATTTGGAGAGCACGTTGACGTTGGAACTCCCACAATTGGTGAGAAGCGCCGCTACCAGTGCGAGGGATGAAAGGGAAAGAATTCTGAAAATCATGCTTGAGGAAATGGAAAAGGCTTTCGCGGGAGTTCAGTCAGAGCGTGCTTGGCATAGGCAACATCGGGGGGGGCGGCAAACTGAAAAAGCCTCAGCCAGGGGGTTTACCATGTATGACCGCTGAGCATCAGCCACTTGAGTGAATACTGAGAGTGATTTATTTTCATCAGGATTCCGCAAATCCTCGAAAACCCGGCTACCGCGTCGTCGCCGCCAACCACGCGCGGGCACCGGTGCTGCGCTCGGAAGCCGCCCGGAAAAACCCATCCAGCCCGCGGCGTCCGTGCAGGTCCGCCACCGCATCGACCGTCCGCCCCCAGCGCCAGCGGAACCCCGCGTCGCGCAGTCTCATGGGTTCGGCCCAGCGGCTTTTGGTCACCAGTTCCGTTTCGGTCCCCATCAGCCGCGCGCCGATTTTCAACATCCATTGGGCGGCCGGCAATCCCAGCGGCATGCCCACCGCCTCGCGGAACGTGCGCATCCACTCGCGGTTGGTCGGGAATTCCGGCGCGGTGACGTTGATCGTGCCGTCGAGAAACGGATCGCCGATCGCAAAATCCATCGCCCGCAGGAAATCCTCCATGTGGATCCAGCTGATCCGCTGGTTTCCCGATCCCATCGCCCCGCCGAGGCCGCGGGCGGTGAGTTTCCTCAACACATCATAAACAGTCGCCTCTTCGTTGGCCAAAACCATGCCGATCCGCAACGCCAGCTTGCGCGTGGCCGCCGGCACCGGCGCGCCGAAAAAGGCATCCTCCCACGCCTGCGCCACTTCGCAGGAAAACCCCTCGCCCGGTTCGCCGAGCCAGTCGTTCTGCGGTTTGTCCTCCGCGTGGCGATACCAAGTCGCGGTGCTCGCGTTCAGCCAGTTTTTCGGCGGCGTCTTGCAGGTGGCGATCGCCTCGCCGATCACCCGCGTCGCAGCCACCCGTGAGTCGATGATTTCGCGGCGGTTTTTCGCAGTGTAGCGGCAGTTCACGCTGCGCCCGGCCAGATTGATGACCGCTTCCGCGCCTTCCAGCGCCAGCGCCCACGGACCCAGGGTTTTGCCGTCCCATTCCAGGAACATGCCATCGCCGCTCCAGCCCTTGCGGCTGCGGGCAATGGCCACGACCTCCTTGCCGCGGCGGGCGAAATGGCGGCAAAGATAGCGGCCAAGGAATCCATTGGCTCCGAAAATGACGATGACAGGGTTCATAAAATGGGGATCAGTGAGAGAGATTTTCGTTAAAGGTTGCAGGCGGAATCGCTGCGGAGCGGCGGTGGCATCGAGCCGAGCGCGGCGGCGAGCGGCGTGTCGCCTTTCACGCTCAGCAGCCGAGGAAGGGTCAGGCGCTTGTCACCAGGTCGAGGGCAGCGGGGCTATCGGTGGCATTCATCTTGGTTTCCTTATTATTTTTGTTTTCGTGTATTCCGATCTTTCAGGAAATTCTGAAAGATCACTCCAAAAAAATTTGTTATCCGAGCAGCTTGGTCGCCAGTTGCACCGCCAGACCGTATTTCATCGACGACACCCGATCCGACATTTTCGACGCAAATCCGACAAAATCCTCAAGCGCCCGCATCTGATCATGGAAGGCCTTGCCTTCCGCAGTTGCGATCCCGCGGCTCTCTTCGGCGCACTTGTTCAGGATCGCCAGCGCCGGCTCGATTTCCCGCCGCTTCCGCTCCCGCGCCACGATCGTGAAAATCTGCCAAACATCCTTCTCCGCCTCGAAAAACTCACGCCGCTCGCCCCTTTTCACCACCACCCGGATCAATCCCCACGCCACCAATTCCTTGAGGTTGCTGTGCGCGTTGCCACGGCTGATTTGCAGCTCCTCCATCACCTCATCGGTCGTCAACGCCGCCGGGGCCGTCATCAGCAGCGCGTGAATCTGCGCCATCGTCCGGTTGATCCCCCAC
>JBIPMR010000749.1:0-2878 GCA_044369025.1 Luteolibacter sp. | reverse complement strand
TGGGCGACATGGAAGGCCTGTTATTCATCGAGGCGCTGCGCCAGTTCGCGCTCGAAGTCGGCAAGGAAAACGTCTGCTTCATCCACGTCACGCTGCTGCCCTACATCAAGGCGGCCGGCGAGGTGAAAACCAAACCGACCCAGCAATCGGTCGCGAAACTCCGCGAACTCGGCATCCAGCCGGACATCATCATCTGCCGCACCGAGGCGGATCTTGACGAGGACAACCGCAAGAAGATCGCCATGTTCTGCAACGTCGAGCGCAAGAACGTCGTCGCCTTCCGCGACGTGGCGCACACGATTTACGAATGCCCGCTCGACCTGCGCCGCGACAAGATCGACCGCCTGGTGGTGGACAAGTTAGGCCTCGGCCACACGCCGTCGCCCGCGCTCGAGGATTGGGAGCGATTCGTGCAGCGCGTGATTCATCCCAAGCACAAGGTCACCATCGCCGTCGCCGGAAAATACATCGAACTCCAGGACGCTTATAAATCCATTTACGAATCGCTGATCCACGCCGGCGCCCATCACGACACCAAGGTCCAGATTGTCCGCGTCGAAGCGGAAGCGATCGAAGACCACGGCGCGAAGGCGGTCATCGGCGATGTGGATGGCATCCTCGTTCCCGGCGGCTTCGGCGACCGTGGCACCGAGGGGAAAATCCTCGCCGCCAAGTATGCCCGCGAAAACAAGATCCCCTACTTCGGGATTTGTCTCGGAATGCAAATCGCCACCATCGAGTACGCCCGCAATGTCTGCGGGCTGGAAGGGGCGAATTCCACCGAGTTCGACAAAGCCACCAAGCACCCGGTCATCTGCCTTCAGGAAGAGCAAAAAGGCATCGAGGACATGGGCGCCACCATGCGTCTGGGCTCTTCCGAATCCATCCTCTTCGCCGGAACCCAGGCCGCCGATCTTTATGGCAACGTGGACCGCATCCACGAGCGCCACCGCCACCGGTATGAGTTCAACTCGGACTATCAGGAGCGTCTCCAGGAAGCCGGGCTGGTCATTTCCTCCGTCTCCGCGAACGAGGGCCTCGTTGAAATCGTCGAGCTGCCGAATCACCCGTTCTACATCGGCGCGCAATTCCACCCGGAATTCCAGTCCAAGCCGAACCACCCGCATCCGCTGTTCTCGGGCTTCGTCGCCGCCGCCCTCGAGCATTCGCAACACGGTTGATAGAAAGAAACCGCGCGCGGGCTTTAAGACGTTTGCCGCCGACGATGAGCACGACCACCGCCAGTCTAACAGCGCCGTTGACAAGACAGGAACTCCGGCGTGCGGGCGGACTTGGAACTTCGCTCATGCGCTTCGACTACGAGGAATGGAGGGCTTCGTCCCTTTTAAAGGAATGGTCCGAGATTGCTCGTCAGAATGTCCACGTCCGGCAGCTGCCCGATCCCTCCGGATGCGGCGGTGACCAGGGTGGTTTTGTTTTTCAGAGCGGGATTCGTGACGGGTTGATTTTGGTTTCCGCCCGACACCAAGCCAGAAGCCCGGCAAGGTGCGGTGGATTCAAGGGAACACAAATGGGAAGGTCAAAGGACGCGCCGGTGCTGTCTTCAGCAAACTCATGACCGCTTGCCGAAATGGAATTCCGAAATGGAATGGCGCGAAGCATGCAACCTTGCTGATACCCCAAGCGCATGCCCTGGAAACGCGAGTCTGCGACTCGCATGACCATGAGGTGAGAAAGGGCCGTCCTGCGGGCTTTTTTTTGCTCGTCTCATCGGCGGCGAGTTTGAAACTCGCGGTCCCGGGAGGACCGCGTCCTGGCTGCGGGGTTGCAATCCGGGGCGTCAAACACCGGTTTCGACATCCGTCGATGGCCGCCATGGCGTCGCGGCTGAAATTGATCTAAAGCAGAATACGCACAGGAATGGATGAACCATGAAATTCCCGAAACTGTCGGCGGCCGAATATTTCTGTGAAATGCTCCACTGGTCCGGGGTGACGCCCGGCGACCTGGACCAGGTACTGCCTAACATCCGCAACTTTGACGACCCCGCCAGCGCGGCGAACCCGGTCGGTTTCATCGCCTGAAATCATGCGCCTCTGGTTTCCCATCGCTGTTTTGATGCTCGTCCTGCTGATGGTCGGGATGCTGGCGTGGGTTTCAAATCTCCTCGATTCCCGTCCCATTCGCCCGCCACGCCCCGCCGGGAAAAGCCGGGTGGTGCCCGAAATCCCGGCCAGTCCCACCGCCGCCGAGTCGCTGCTCGCCGGATACGGCGATCCTAACACACCTCCGGTCGAGGACCTGCGGAAAATCCATCGGGTGGCCACCGGTTATTTTTCGGTGGTGAAGGATGCCACCCGATTCCCCATTGGCGGAAACGAGGATCTCGCCGCCGCCTTGCGCGGGGAAAACCCGAACCGCGAGGTCTTCGTGCGTGCGGCAAATCCGGTCTTTTCCGCCGATGGCCGGCTGGTTGACCGCTGGGGCAGCCCGCTCATCGTCCACCCCGAAGCGTGGCGCGAACTCGAACTCCGCTCGGCCGGACCGGACCGGATTCCCGACAACGGCGACGATCTGATCCTCGCCCCGAATGGACTTTCCCGATGAATCATGAAGCTTGCGCCGGGGGCGAGTCCCCTCCAAACTTGCCCAACAAATTATGAATGAACGGCGCGTAGTCATCACCGGCATTGGTTGTATCTCTCCACTGGGCAACGACTTGGACACCACTTGGGAGGGCCTGAAGTCCGGCCGCAGCGGCATTTCCCGGATCAGCGGGCTCGATCCGGAGCCCTTCGATTGCAAGATCGCCGGGGAGATTAAAAACTTCGAAGCGGACGGATATTTCGGCGTTCCCAAGGACGCGCGCCGCTCGGATCGCTACGTGCAGTTCGCCGTGGCCGCCTCGAAAATGGCG
>JBIPMR010000096.1:0-8865 GCA_044369025.1 Luteolibacter sp. | reverse complement strand
GCGTGCGCATCACCGACACTTAAGAAGCCTAACAGCATCACAAAGCTCCAAAAAACTCCAGCATCCGGGGGATTTGAAATTGCTCATCTCTTCGACAAAAACGAGGTCGGATAGTGAGTTCTGTGATGAATGAACCGGCCACCGGAGTCATCGTCCAGGCATAGCTAACGCCACTGGATTGCACCGTCCCCTGCCGGGGCGCGGTGACCTGGCTGAAGACGGTGAAAGGCTGGTTGATGATCTGGGCACCATTGACGAAGACCTTGAAATACTCGTTATCCCAGCTCTCGAGCTGATGGAACTTGAAGCTGATCGTGGCGCCGTTCTGATAGTTTCCAGCCAGCGAGTAGGTCTGCGAAGTGACGGGGATATTGCTCGTCCGGTTGTTCGGGTAAACGCCGAAGGGCCCGAGGAAACCGCCGGTCGCAGCGGTGGTGCTGCGGGTCGGCACACTCCACCCGGTGGCGGCCGATTCAAAATCCTCCGCCGCGACCTGATGGGTCGTGCGGTAGGCCACGGCATAACGGCCGATCTTCGCGGGGGTATAGAATTCATCGAACTCCGCGGACGGCGGGGTGACTTTCTTGAACCACCACACGGTCAGGCCGTTTTGTGCTCCCGGCAGCGCATTGACCGGGATGATGGCGCCATCTTCCGCAGCGGGGACACCATTGCGGAACGGGTCCACATAGGCCTGGGGCGAGTAACCTGTCCCGCTCGAAATGTAGCCGGCCAGCGTGTAGGCGGACGATGGCGGATTGAGCCGTTCCCCGACATAGGCGGTGCCGGTCAAGGCGCTGCCGCCGTCGCCTTCAAGATAGCCGGCGCGGTCCTCACCCTGGGTCATCAGCGGCACATACCAGACGCCGCCGTTGCTGCCGGTGAATTTCAGCAGCGTGCGGTTCTGCTGGTCGCCGGAGCCGCCGAGGTTCACGATCAACTGCTGGCTGGCGTTGTCGATCGACGTTTCCCCGGTCGCGGAGTCCTGATAGACAATCTGCGGAATCCTGCCGCCGCCGAACTGCAGGCCGGTGCCCGTCGCCAGGCTGCTGCCATTGGTATCGACCGAATACTGGGCGTAGTCGGTCACGTTGGCCGGCCAGCTTTGCAGATATTTATTTTGATATTTCGGCCAACTGAGGACGAGGCCGGGGAAATTTCCCGGAGTGGTGGGAATGGCCGAGTCGAGTTTTTCCATCCAGTAGAACGCGACGTTGTCCTCCACGGTGTTCAGTTGTTCGGCGAAGTAGCCCAGCGAGCCATCCGGGCGGACGGTCGTCCCGTAATACGCGATCTGGTTGACGGAGCCCGAGTTGGAAACCGGCGTGGCGACGAGGGCCGGTTCATCCGGGCTGGGGCGGATTTCGTGACCTAACTCCACGGTGAGGGTGCTGGGTCGCAACGACTGCTCCACACTGATGATATCCGCACCGAGGAATTCATAGGTGCCGTCCTGGCTGTTCAAAGCCCCGAGGTATTCGACGAAGATCCGGCCGGTCTGATTGTAGGCGTGGAGCTTGCCGGCTCCGGCCGTGCTCTCATACCAAAGGGTCCGCAGGATTTCCGTGGACGACGCGTTCGGGTCCGATTGGGAAACCCCCGCCACCACGTATTCGGCGGTCACCGTGGCCGGAAACACATTGCTGTAAACCGGATTGACCGTCGTGATTTTCCCCGACGGGATGTTGACGACCGGACCGGTGAAACTCTTCTCCGTCCAATAGATCGTCCGCACCGGGGTGTTGGTGGACGAGGAAACCGTGAAGCGCTCCTTCAGGAAAACATAACTGTTGGAACCGGTCTTGGCGGAGTCCGGCAGCGCCGAGCGCCAGGTGATCTCCACCGTGCCAGGCGTGTTCGCAAAGACCCTCTTGGCATGCGGGCTGTAGTAGTAGGGCGCGAGGGTGCCGGTGGGTAGCGCCGCCACGACTGCGGAATCGCCGGTTTTGAAATCGACGGGGCTGCCGCCGCCCGGATTGGAGATCACTTCGCCGGCGGTCACCGGTTGGGTCCGCCAATAGCCGGCATCCACGGTGTAGCTCGTCCCGCTGGCGGAAACGATGGTGGTGGGCGGCTTGATCTCGTCACCAAACAGATAGCGCGGCACGCCCGAGGCGAAGGTGGTGCCGAAACTCGACCGCGCCATGGACACGCCCGCGCCGGACACCACGCTGGTGGGATAGCCATTGGTTCCACGGCTTGTGCTGCCGGTCGATTCCACCATGTTGGAGAACTGCGGCGTGATCGTCGGATCTCCCGACGGGGTGGCGAAGGGCCCGACCGGGGCGATGCCGCCGGAATTGCTCGCGGGCACCCGGTTGCTCAAGCGGTTGTAAACCCCGCTCTTGGACTCATACTGGCCGTAGAGGCTGGAAACCGCCCCCAGCCCGATGAGCAACCACGCCAGCAGCGGCGATGGCAGGGGTCTGGCACCCGGATCACGTGAAATCCATTTCATAAAATATCGGTGGAATGATGGCCCGCGGGAGCTGCTCACTTGGCGGCGGGAAGGAGCTTCTCGAGCGCGCTCAAGCGGGCTTCCAGTGCGGCGTTTTTCACCTGCAGGGCCAAAATGGCCGCGTCGCTGTCCTTCTTGAGCTGCTGGGTGGCGGAGACGTTGAGCATCGCGATGGCGTCATAGTCCACGCACAGGAAGTCGTCGACCTCACGGCCATAAACATAAATCTTTTCATCGGCAGGCTTGAAGGCGGTCCGGAAGCCCCCCGGGCGCACTTCGAGAACCTCGGTGATGGTTTCTTCCTGGCTGCCGAGCAACCGGATCCGCTCGCCGACCTGCAGGTCACTGGCAAGCTCCACCCAGCCATCCTCACAAACAGCCTTCTGCAAGATGTCGGGAGTGACATTCGTCCCCTGGCTAACCGCCTGCGGGTATAAAGATTTGACCTGCTGCGCAATCAGCTTCTTCTGGGGCCTGCCTCCATGGAGCAGCTTGTCTTTGAGATGATAGTCCGTCACCTGCAGCCCCTGCAGGGTGGCCAGGTCACGGGCAGAGTCAGATGGATGAAGGTCCTCCTTAATCCGTTCGTCAGATGTGATATAAAGATTAAGCCCGACAATTGACCCGTCCGCCTTGATGCTTAAATCCAGATTGCCGGCAAAATTGTCGGCGGGATTGGTGTTTCCGCCATTGATCGTGCCAGTCGCGTTGACATAATTCAGGGCGGTATTTGCCACATGCAGCGGAGACGTCGGGTTGCTCGTCCCGATTCCGAGATAACCCGACGGGGTGATCCGCATGCGCTCGCTGCCATTGGTGAACATCGTGAGCGTGCCGTCGCCAGGAGAGAACAGGCCGCCGTCCTGGTCGCCGCTGCCGTCGAAGGTAAAGCCGTTGCTGCCGTTATAGTTCCCGCCCTTGGCGACGATCGCATTGGTGGTGTTGATCCGACCGACGACCAAGCTGTTTGGAATGGTGACGTTGTTATTGGTGTCGATGACGATGCCCGCCCCACTCCCACCGCTTTGGAGGATGAGCTTGGCGGATTCCGACCTCAGAACCACGTCGTTGGTCGCGGCGTTCGCCGACCAGGATCCGGCAGTTGAAGCGACTGCCAGCCAGCCTTGGCCTGAACCGTTAGTGATCGTCGCGTAGGGGTTGCTCGGGCTGGTGATCCTGAGCGAACCGCCGCTGATCGTCAGTTTTTCCCCGGGATTGCTGGTGCCGATGCCGACGTTGCCGTTGCCCTTGACGCGCATGGTTTCGGTCATCGCGGCGGAGGACCCGTAACCGAACGCAACGTCGGAGCCGGCCCCGTCCGTATGGATTTGCAAGAGCGCGCCCTGCATGCCGAAGCCATAGGAATTCCCGGCATTGTTCCACAGGGAGATCTTGTCGCCAAAGCCCAGCCCGGTGCCGAAGTTGAGCGGGAAGCCGGGATTCGCCTCGCCGATGCCGACGTAGCCGTTGCGATAGACACTGGAGCCGACCGGCGTCCAAAAGCCGATGGTGCCGGTGTCGAGTTTGGCGGCGGTGATGGTGCTGTTAGCGATGTCGGTGGCGACGATGCTGGAGTCGAGAATCCGGCTGCTGTCCACCGCGCCGGAGGCGATTTTGGCAGTGCTGACCTGGCCATCCCCCATCATCGCGGTGGTGACGGCACCACCGGCGACCGACTCGGCGACCTTGGCCCGCACCGCGAAGGCACCGCTGACCATTTGTTGGCGGGGCGAGATTTCCAGATCGGCGGCGGCGGTGCCATCGTCGACCGTCACTCCCAGATAGAGGCTGGTGTAGGTGCCCGAATTGACGATGTCGGCGATGGTTTTATAAGGCGTGGAAGCCGGGGCTCCCGGACCGGGCGCCCCCGAGATGCCCGTGCCGTTTCCGACCAGGACGCTGAACTCACCGCCGGAAATGGTCACCGTCTGGGTTTCCGCGTAGAGCGCGGTCCCGCCGCTGGCGGCCGAATAGATTTTGAAAAGAACACTTCGGTTCGCGGGAGTCGTGTTGCCGATCAGCACGCCGGCGGCATCGGTGACGCGGCCTTGATAGCTCATGAGGGATGGCGTGACCTGGGCACGCAACAGCGGCGCGGCGAGCAGGAGAAAGAGACAGGTGAATTTCGATTTCATGGCGACTGAGTGGTGGAATTCTGATTTTTGAAATGGGGTGGAGCCGGCGGCTCACGGAGGGGTGAGATCGATCGAAGCGATTTCCGAGACACGGTTCATCTGGAAGGTGCCGCGCACTTCGAGCGTGTTTTTGTGAAGACCGGCGATCGTCTCACGGTAGGTGCCACCGAGGATCGAGGTCCCCCAACCGGACACGGCATGACCGTCCGGCGGGCTCGCGGTAAAGGTGAACTGGCAGTTGCGGTTGATGGTGAAGCTTTCCTGCCCGGCCACCAGGGCGCGCCCCTTGGAGTCGAGGTTATCGTGATCCGGGTGATAGTTGTGGACGAAGGGACTGGTCGGTTCGTTGAAGGGAATCGGAATCGCCCAGGACATCGTCGCCCCGGTGGCGATGGTGCCGCTGCCGGTGATCGAGGGGATCGAGCTCGGCATCTGGCAGGCGAAATACCGGACGGGTTTCAAATCCGAGACCGAAAACCCAAGGACGCGGGACTCGCTGATGCAGATGCCAAGTGGACTTCCCGCAGTTACCAATTTCCCGACAAATGCCTGGGACAGCAGCCGGGCGTTTCCAGACGAATCCACGTGGGTGAGGAAAAGCAGCGGAAATGGCTGACTGGTCGAGGAGCCGCTGCCGCTGATGGTGCCATTCACTTGATCCACGCTGGTGGTGGTGATCCACAGTCCGGCCGGGGAGGCGGTCTGGCCGCTGACCGGCAGACTCACATTCGTCAGGTTGGCGGAGTCGGTGATCCGGAGGATCGACGCATAAAACGCATCCGCGGTGCCGGTCATTTGCGCGCGGTCGATGCCGAAGTCCAAGGTGGTGCGGCCGGAGGCGGGCACGCTGACGGTGAAGCTTCCGCCCATCGGCGCTTCGCTGTAGGAATTGCTGCTGCTGGTGAAGGTGCGCAGGGTGAGCGGCACACCGCCGGAAACCGCGGGCTGGCCGCCGGGCGCGGCTTCCGAGCCAGCCAGCGCGATGGTCAGGATCAGGTTGCTGGTCGAGCGGTTGGTGATGCCGATGCTGCTCACCGTCTGGGTCCGGCCGAAGGCGAGGCCCGCCGAACTGGCGACCTCGTATTCGAGCGGCGCGGTGAAATTGCCGACGGTGGCGACGTTGAACCAGTAGGCTTTGTTAGGATCCAGCGACTCCGTGCCCGGGGCCACCAGCATCGGGTTGTTGGCACTGAGTTCGCCGCCGATGTATTTGAAGATCTTGGAGGGAGTGGCGAGCACGGTGGTGCTGGCGGACGGATAGGACGCGAAGTAACTGCTCATTTTCGGCACGCTGGCGGTGCCGGACGGGAAGCCGAGGAAATTGCCGCCGGAAATCAGCCAGGTCGCCAACGGAGGCTGCACCCGTTGTTTGATCGGCACCGAGACGCTGGCGGAGCAACGGATCAGATAGGCGGAGTTCCCGACCATTTTCGCCAGGCCGGTCTCGCTGCCGTCGCGCTTCCAGATGGTCCACTCATCGCTGTTGCTGGTCGGGGCCGACGGGGTTTGGGAGAATGCGGTTTTGTCCGGATTCGGATTCCACCGCCAGACCTCGGTGACCGCCGCGCTGCTCGCGAACAGGCTGGCAACGGTGGTGTAGGAAGCGTCGCCCGCCAACCAGACGCCGTTCCAACCGGCGACCAGCGGATAGGTTTTGGTAACCCATTGCGCGTGGGCCGCGCCGGCAAGCAACAGCCCGGCGAAGAAGATTTTGGCGAGAAATTTCATCGGATGTGGAGACGGTAGTAAGTGGTGGCCGCGGTGCCTTTGGCGTAGAGGCTGGTGATGCCGGTGGCGGGCGATACGAGCGCTGTCCGGAATGCCGCCGGAGCCTCACCGGCCGGATCCGTCGGGGAAAACGAGGCGAGGGCCCAGGTCTTGAGATCGGTGGAGGACTCGATGGTGTAGGACTTGCCGTAGATCGCGTAAGTCTCCAGCCGCACGTTCTCACCCACTTTTTCCTTGATCACCATGCTGATGGTCGAGGTGGCGTCGCCGGCGTAGGTTCCTGAAATGTATTCGGTCCAATTGCCCAGGCCGTCCTTGTCGAGATCGCCATCGCGGTCCAACAGCGAGAGATCCCAGCCACGCTCCCCTGGCAGAAAGCCGGCCTGATAGAGCTGCGATTCCTCCCAGGCGTCCGGCAGCCCGTCGCCGTCCGAATCCACGCCGAGCGTCAGGTTCATCCGCACGCGGGCGGCGGCTGCGCCGACCGTCGGCGGCGTCGTCGCGGTGATTTCAATCGGGTGATAGAGCACCCCGCCGATATCGACGGCCAGCGTGTAGCAAGACGCGGTGGAAACGACCAGCGAGCTGTAGGTCGCCGTCAGGCTGCGGCCCATGTCCATCCGCATGCGCAACTCGTAGTTGAAATCCTTTCCGTTCACCGCTGTCAGTTGCTCGCGCATCCGCTGCACGCCGCCCTGGGACATCACCACCGCCGCGCCAGTCGCAGGGATCAGGACGCCCTGATCGTCCCGCACGTCGCCATAAATCGTATGAAACGGCGCGGGCGGGAACGCACGGAGCGGCGGCGCCCAAAAAGCCGCTGCCAGGGCGACCAAAGCGGCCCCTGATCGCCCGAACCTGCCCCACAAGAGCTGATGGCTGATAATCAACATGAATTTATATTCCAGGCGAGCCTGAGCGGAAGCCTACAATTTTTGCAATGTCATTTATTATGAGTGAATTAGGCTCAGCGTTTGCTGCGGGGCGGTTTCGGCGAAATGCCCGCAAACTTTGCAGGCATCCAACAGGGTCTATCCCGACGATTTTCCCCGGAATCCGCCTAATGACCGGAGTTGTGGGCGCCGACGCCTGCCCGCATGTGCATGCCGGGCCTCACCCGAGGAATTTCCCAAAAGAAGAATCGGATTCGATTTTTTCAGTGCTTGCCAATCCCCAATCATCCTGTTTTCGTCGCGACCCGTTGATGAAACGGGCTGTAGCGCAGTCTGGTAGCGCACCTGCCTGGGGGGCAGGGGGTCGTGGGTTCGAATCCCGCCAGCCCGACCAACACTGATTATCAATCAGTTAAGTGACTCAAAAGCCTCTGTTGGCCATTTTCGGCAACATTTTGGCAACAGATCGAATTACCTGAGAGTCAGGCAGATCCGACGAAATCCGCCAACGTGAGTTCGCTCGAAAACGCGGTTCTGGTCAGTCTCTGCGATCCCAGATTTGGCATAAAGCGAGTGCCTGGGATCAGATCGATGTGCTTTCTCAGGAAACCATCCCGCAGGCGGTGCCCTAGTCGAGATCGTGAAGAGACTGTCGGACAGCCGTGACTATCGATGTCACCTCTCCGAAGTCCTGAGGAAACCGGAGTAGCCCGGCCCTGTCTTGCCTCTATGGAAGGATTGGACTTAGGCATGGTTGATCGGTTCACAAATGCCGGTGCTTCAGACCATGGGACCTTCATCCGAGATGACCTCACCGTGGTCGCAGTTGTTGTAAGGTAAACAATTTGGAAACAAGGAGCGATTCAATGATTCGTGATTCCCTGCGCCAGATCCATGCGCCAACAGTCACACGAAAAAAAAGCGCCCCATCAGGAATGGGCACGCGCAAAAGCTATCCGGGTCAGCCATGGGCTGACCGCGCCGCAGCTGATGCGATACGCCGACGATGGACTGATCCGCACGTCCCACATCCGCCGCCCCGGACAAACGCGAGGCGTTCGTCTGTTTCACGTCGGGGACATCGACGCGCTCATAACTGCATCGATCGAGAACACCAACCACGCCGAATGATCAGCAGACCGAAACAAACTACAAAAATGACATCCATCAACATGCATAATTTTCAACCCATGCTCCTCGACCGAGGCGTCATTTCCTCCGTTTTCGAGGTCACGCCTGAGGTCATCAACAACCGCACTGGGTTCAATCAAAAATACGACACCAACATTCTCGACATCGACCCTGGCTCAAGACAACGCGATGGCGAAGACCAGAAAACGCAGAAAATCATCTTCGGCAGCTACGGCGGCATTGTCGTCTTTACGGAGCGGAATTCCAGTGGTCGCTGGCTTGCCAACGGCATCCACTTCAACCCGCGCAACCTTCTGTATCGTCACAATGGCCATCGCTTGAGCGTCGATGACTATACGGTCGCTCTCACCATTCTCCGCGAGCAGGTTGCCAAAATCCAGAATAGGCCGGACGACATCATTCACATCGTGCCAGGTGTGGATCCCAAGTCGCATGCGTCTTGGAGCACGTTGGAAATCACCGTCGATCTGGCAGACCCCGACAGCCAACTGGAAGACCG
>JBIPMR010000748.1:0-2881 GCA_044369025.1 Luteolibacter sp. | reverse complement strand
CCCCGGCACGCACGTCGTGATGAATGAGCAATTGGTGAAGGATCACTGCATGGTTTCCAAATCCAAAACCTTCCACGGCGACCAATGGGTGACCATCGAAGTGGAAGTCCACGGCAACGACCTCATCAGGCACCTCATCAACGGCGAGGAAGTGATGTCCTACCGCAAACCCCAGCTGGGCGGCGACGCACATGCCGAGGCGCTCGCCAAAGTCGCCGGCGACGTGATGCTCAGCGAAGGCTATTTCTGCCTGCAGTCGGAGAGCCACCCGGTCGAGTTCCGCAAAATCGAGATCCAAGTGCTCAAGCCCTGATCCGACCCGTCGTTTTCCATCAGAAATCCCAGCCGCATGCAGATCAAGTCCGCCGTTTTCAACATGAGTGCCCGGGACCTCGAGGCCTGCCCGGATTGGAGCCGCCCGGAATTCGCCTTCATCGGCCGCTCGAACGTCGGCAAGTCGTCGATGATCAACATGCTCACCAACAAGGACGCGCTGGCCAAAGTCTCCGCCACTCCCGGCAAAACCCGGCTCCTCAACTTTTTCGTCATCAACGACAACTGGAGCCTGGTAGACCTCCCCGGCTACGGCTACGCCAAGATCGCCAAAAGCGAGAAGATCAACTTCAACGAATCCGTGGGCGACTTCATCGAACAACGCGGCAACCTCCGGCGGGTATTCGCGCTGATCGACTCGCGGCTGCCGCCTCAACCCATCGACCTGGATTTCATCGCCTGGCTGTCAGGTTGCGCGGTCCCGTTCACCTTGGTTTTCACCAAGGCCGACAAACAATCACCCGCCAAAACCCGGACGAATGCCGGGGTTTTTGTGCAACGTGTGGTCGAGCTCTTGAGCATCACGCCCCCCATCATCCTCAGTTCCTCGAAGAACCGCAGCGGTCGCGTGGAAATCCTCAAATCCATCGAGCAAGCGCTCATTTCCTGAGAAAATCCGGCGGATCACTCTTCCTGCGCAAGCGCCTCTTTGGCGATCGCCGCATCCGCCTCCGGCAGGTCGGCTTGCAGCGCTTCCTCAAGAATCGGGCGCGCCTTCGCCGCCTGGTTGGAATGGACCAACGCCATGCCATGCATGAACTGCTCGCCGGCCACCAGCGGCCGCCGGATGGCAAGCTCGGCAAACAACTGGGCGGCATATTTGAAGTCGCCCTTGCGGTAATTGACCAGCGCGAAAACCCGGGTCAGCTCGGGGTCCTCCGGCATGCGCGCGCGAGCGGCGCGCGCCAGCTCCAGCGCCTGATCCAACTTGGCGGGATCGTTCAGATAGAGCCCCGCAAGCCGCACGCGGGCGGGATCGAAGTCGGGGTGGATCTTGAGAATTTCCAGGTAGGTAGCTTCCGGGCTTTTGCCGGCGGCTTCATCCAGCGCGCCGCGCAGCATCAACGCGGACACGTTTTCCGGGTCCTTGGCCAGTGCCTTTGCCACCTCGGCGGCGATTCCGGTTCCGGCCAATGCGGCGTCATCGGTGAGAAGCAGGAAATTTTTCGCCTCCTCCGCCATGGGAGATTCCGCGGCAGCGACGCGGGTGATTGCCGTCCGGGCCTCGGCCACACGCCCAAGGCTGTAGGCGGCGCGCCCATAGTCGAAAGCGATGGATGTGTCCTCATCCAAGACCGCAGCCGCGTCCTTCAGCAAGCCGTAAGCTTCCTCGTGCTCGCCCGTCACCAGCTTTGCAAATCCAAGACCTGCAATCGCTTGCGGATCGCGCGGTGCAAGCTCGCGCGCCGCCATGGCTGCCTTGAGAGCTTTTTCCGGCGCTTTCAGCGGGCCGCCGTAAAGCCGGGCCTGGCCGACCCATGCGGCGGGAATCGCCGGATTCACCTCCTGCGCTTTCTGGTAGGCGGCGAGCGCCTCCTCGGCGCGACCGCTGCCCGCGAGCAACGCCGCAACTTGGAGTTGGGAAATGATGTCCTTCGGATTCTCCGCGACCCGCTTTTGCAGGTCTTCGAGAGTCGCCTTGCTTGCCTCACCCAAGAGCTCAAGGGTTTTGAGAGCCTCGTCCTTCTGCGGAAATTTGCGGTCACCGGCAACCGCCTTGCTCAAAGCCACGCTGGCTTCCGTGGCCTGGCCCATCGAGTAATGAGCCATGCCAAGGTGATATTGCACCTCGGGGCTTTCACCCAGTTTTTCCGCCGCTTCCGTCAGCAGCGCCAAGGCGGGGGCATAATTTCCGAGCTTCCATTCGATCCATCCCAGGGTGTCGGCGATCGCTGGCTGCGCGGCATCAAGCGAGCGCGCCTTGCGGGCATGCACGGCGGCGGTTTCGAGATTGCCGGAGGCCTCGACCTCGAGGTTTGCCAGATTGTTGTAAGCGGCGGCAAATTCCGGCTGGGCTTCGATCAAAGCGGTGAAGGCAGCACGCGCGTCATCCATCCGACCCAGCACCTGAAGCAAATAGCCACGTTGCAGCAGGGCTTGCACATCGTCCGGAGACGTTTTGAGGTAACGCTCAATCACCGTCAGCGCCTCGGCCTCTTGGCCGGCGCCACTTTTCAGTTGGAGAAGGAGGCCGTGGGCTTGGGAGTTGTCCGCCTTGAGCTCGATGGCTTTTTCCAAGGCCTGCTCGGCGACCTCCGGTTTTTCAAGACCCACCGCAACGCCCGCCTTGAAGGTGTAGGCCTCCGACGAGTTCGGTTGGGTGGTGATGAAATCCTCAATCCGCTTGAGCGCCGCGTCTCCTTTGCCCTCGCGCATGTCAATGGCGGCGAGGTTGGCGACCGCCGCCAAACTGTCGGGGAAGGTTTCAAGGGCTCCTTCGAAAGTCGACCGGGCCTCCTCCAGTTTCCCTTGGGATTCGAGAAGCTGGCCGAGTTCGACCCGCGAGGCGGGTGCGGTGTCGTCGCTTTCCACTTTTTCGCGCATCAGG
>JBIPMR010000747.1:0-2883 GCA_044369025.1 Luteolibacter sp. | reverse complement strand
TGTTGCGCTCTTTTTCCGGGATCCCGACGCTCAGCAGGGCGGCGCGGGCCATTTGCTGGCGCTGCTTGCGCGAGTAGCCCCGATAGAGCAGCGGCAGCTCGACGTTTTCCAACGCCGAGGTGCGCGCCAGCAGGTTGAAACCCTGGAAAATGAAGCCCAGCGCGTGGCGGCGGATCAACGAGCGCTGGTCCTTGTTGAGTGTTTCCACGGCGATGCCCTTGAAGATATAACTGCCGGAGCTCGGCGTGTCGAGGCAGCCTAACAAATTCATCAGGGTGGACTTGCCGGAGCCGCTGGGCCCCATCACGGCGACGAATTCGCCGCGCGCGATGCTGAGGTCCACGCCGGCCAGCGCCTGGAATGCGGCGTCGCCATGACCGTAGGTTTTGGTCAGGCCGCGCAGCTCGATGAGGGATTCGGCGCTCACGGGGTGGTGACGGGTTTGATGCTGACGATGACCTCCAACTCCTCGGTCAGGCCCTCGCCGGAGACCTCGGTGACGCGGCCGTCGGTGAGGCCGGTTTTCACCAGCACTTCCACGGGCTCGCCATCCTTGAGCGTCCAGATGCGCGGGCCATGGGTGCTCGGGCTGCCCTTGGGTGGGGGAGCGCCGCGGCCCCAGCGGCGGCCGCCACCGGGGGAAAGGCTCTGCACCAGCGTCCGGCTTTCTTCGTCGGGCTTGCCGATTTCCGCGGCGGCGACGGGATCGAAACGCAGCGCGGTGTTAGGCACGATCAGGATGTCATCCACCTCGGCGATGGCGATGTCCGCGGTGGCGGTCATGCCGGGACGGAGTGTTAGATCGTCGTTGGCGACTTCCAGTTCGGTGCTGTAGGTGACCACGTTGTTGGTGATGACGGAGCCGTAGGAGACTTTTTTCACCGAGGCGGTGTAAACCCGCGACGGCCAGGCATCGACGCTGAATTCGGCGCCCTGGCCTTGGGTCAGGCGGCCGATATCGGCCTCGGCGACGGCGACGCGGAGTTCCATTTTCTTCAGATCCTCGGCGATGGTGAAAAGCTGCGGCGCGGTGAAGGAGGCGGCGACCGTCTGGCCGACTTCGATGGTGCGTGTCAGGACGACCCCGTCCACCGGCGAGCGGATGATGGTTTTTTCCAGATCGCGCTCGACGGAACGGACTTCGGCTTCGGCGCCGGAGACGGTGGCGTTGGCGCTCTCGAGGTCCGCCTTGGAGCGGGCGACGGTGGCGAGCGAGGTTTCCATGGTGGCGCGTGAGGGGGTTTTGCCACCGCTGAGCTGATGGAGTTCCTCGAGCCGGGCATGGGAGGCCTCGCTCTCGCGCAGGGTGGCTTCCGCCTGGCTGACGCGGGCCTTGGCGGAGGCGAGGGTGGCGCGGGTCCGCTCGGTCTGTTGGGTGAGCTTGCTGGTGTCGAGCTTGGCGAGTGGCTGGGTTTTTTTCACCGCATCGTTGGTGTCCACATAGACTTCCTGGACGGTTCCTGATAGCTCGCTGCCGATGATGACTTCGTTGATGGGGGCGAGATTGCCGGTCGCGGTGACTTCGAGGGAGATGCCGCCGCGGGTGACCGGGGTGGTGACAAACTGCGGGCCTTGATCGTCGTCGCCGTTCTTCGCGCGGTAGAATAAAAACCCTCCGACGATGAGCGCGACGACGAAGGCGATGATGAGCCACTTGCGGATCGGGCGTGAGGCGCCGCTGCGGACGATGGCGGTGAGGTCTTGGGATGCTTCGGGAGATTTCATGAAATGGGATGGCGTCGATCAGGAGCCGGCGGACCAACCGCCGCCGAGCGCCTTGTAGAGCTGGATGTAGGCGATGGTGCGATCGGTCCGGATGCTGAAGAGATTGTCTTCCAGGTTGAGCAGCGAGCGTTGGGCATCGAGCACGGATAGGAAATCGATCTCGCCGGTTTCGTAGCGTTGGCGGGCGAGGGTGTCGGCCTCGCGGGCGGCGGCGGTGGCTTTTTCCAGCGTCGCCAGGCGCTCGGCGGTGCGGCGGCAGGCGATGAGCGCGTCTTCGGTTTCCGACAGGGCGGTTAGAACGGTGGTGCGGTAGGCCTGATAGGCTTGTTCCTCGACGGCACTCTGCGCCTCGATGTTCGCGCGGATCCGCCCGGCATCGAAGATCGGGCTGGAGATTCCGGCGATGATTCCGGCGCTGGCGGTTTCCGGGTTGAAGAGTTTTCCGGAGCTCAGGGCGTTCAGGCCGAGCGATCCTGATAGATCGAGCGACGGGTAGCGCTCGGCATCGGCGGCGCGGACGCTGGCGGCGGCGGCGAGAAGCTGATAGCCCGCGATCCGGACATCGGGGCGCTGGCGCAGGGTGTCGGCGGGAATGCCGATGGCGAGGCTGCGCGGAGGATCCGGAATGCCTTTGTTCCCCGATGAGAGCATGGCATCCAGGCTGCCGGGCTCGCGGCCTGATAGAAGGGCGAGCAGGTTGCGGTTGCGGGAGGCGGTTTGCTCCAGCGAGGGGATGGCGGCGCGGGCCTGTTCGAAACTGCTGAGGGCCTGGCTGGATTCAAGCGAGTCGGCCTCGCCGGCCTGCTGGCGCCAGCTGGCGAGTTGATAGGTTTCCTCGCGGGTTTTCACGTTGCGCAGCAGCACCTGCAATCCGGCCTCGGTGGCGCGCAGGGTGGTGTAGGCGATGGCGATTTCGGACGCGAGCGCGGCCTGCACCGAGTTGAGGTTTTCGCCGGCGGCTCCCAGGTCGGCGGAGGCGGCCTCGACGGCGCTGCGGCGTTTGCCGAAGAGATCGACTTCCCATGACGCGTCGAGTCCGGCGGAGTAGGTGGTGTTTTTGTTAGTCCCACCCGGGTCGCTGTCGAGCGCGCGGGAACTGGAGGAAGCGGAGCCGCCGAGCGAAGGAAACAACGAGGCCCGCACGGCATCGCGGCGGGC
>JBIPMR010000746.1:0-2884 GCA_044369025.1 Luteolibacter sp. | reverse complement strand
ATTCCGACAAACACATTGGAAAGACCTGTTTTTCCTCCAATAGGGGTTTTTGCGAGGGTTGGAGTAAGCCACGCTTCTGTGCTTTGCTTTTTGCCCTTCGTCGCGATCTTGATTTCACGGAGCAGACTAGGGTGGATAGGCAGAATCACCTCGCGCCCCTGCTTGCTTTTCTTTTCGGGGATGAAGGTGACAGTGCCAACCTCAAGGTCGAAATCGGCGATCTTGCGCTTACTGGCGTCGCCGAGACGCATCCCACAATAAACCCCCAGAAGCAGGACTACTTTCCATTCGTGGGATGGGCATTTTTTCAATATCAGATTAATCTCGTCCACGGTGAACGGTTTCCGCTGAATTGAATCGGACACCCGCAGTGACTCAGTGGCCGCGACCGGGTTGATCGGGATCATGCCTGTCTTGGCTGCTTTCGTGAAGGGGCCGGAAACGTATTTGAGTAGGTTGTTCACCCGTTTATCTGAAAGGCCCGATTCCTTCTGGGCGTCCCGCCAGGCCCTGACATCCCCGTGCTCGATCATTTCAATTCCGCCGTCGGCTCTCGGCCCAAGAAATTCGAGAAAGCTGTCGTAGCCCCACTCGTAAGCGGAAAATGTGGATGCCGCGATATTCGGTTTCTTCTGGCGCAGATATTCAGCAAACCAGTCGCGAACGGTGTAGGACTTGAGAGGCTTGCCGCGTACGATTTCGCAAATCCGACTTAGATGCTCCCGGGCCTTTGTCTCAGTCAACCTCCCCGCTCCGGCATCGCGAATCGCTTGGAGGAGAATTTCGCAATACTCCATCCCGTGGGGCTTATCAGCCGCGACGGCCTTCAGGGCCATTTGTTCTGCATTGTTGGCGAAGCGGCGTGCTTCGTTGGCATCTGAGATTTTGGTCTTCAAGCTCACCTGCTTGAAGGTGCCGTCCTGTTCCGGGACACGAAACTGGACGCCAAAGAATTTGCCGCGTTTACGAATGCTCGCCATATTTTTGGCAATAATTTGGCAACATTTCCATAAAGAACAAGAGCGACATGAGAAAGTTTTTGGCGTTGGAAATCAATCAGTTGTGAGACAATCGCTGATTTCATGGGATAAGAACATCAAATCGTGGGTTCGAATCCCGCCAGCCCGACCACTTTTAGTTCCAACGAGTTAGGAGGTTGGGTGGCCGGCAGAGGCCTTTTTGAGAAGCGAATCGGCAACCAATCCGCCAAGAACCCATTTGGAACTTACCGCCCGCTGAAGTGCTTTTTTGGGGTCAGATGGCTGACAAGCACTCCGACCTGCTTCCGTTTTGAAATGGAATACGATGAGTCACCACGCTCCGACGTGGGATGCCCATAGGGCCGAAGCGGTGCGGCATCTGACAGTCGCCACCGCACCAGCACCGCTCACGATAACGTGCCGCGAAGCTGGGAAACCAGGGTCTCCATGCCGCGTCCGGCTGGGTGTGCAAACAGACGCGCCGGGCGACCGGCGGGCAGTTCCTGATCCTCTCTGCGGAGATAGCGCCACCTTACAGAGTCAGGCCCAGCGTGATGGATCGGGATCGGGAGAAAACTCCCGATGTTGAAAGCGAAGGAAACCGGCTCCATACGGAAGCAGCGGCAACCTCCGCGGGGCTGGATGCCCGGCGAGGCCTCGGCGACCGCGGGACGATTCCTGCCTCTCCCAGAAAAACCGCAGTGGACCTCCCATCAGATTTCGATCAGCATTTGGCCAATCGCCACTATGCCGCCTAACTCAATGGCTCGCCGCTCTTCACCGGCGGCGCGGGCTCCGGCGAGTCGGAAATCCGCCGCTATCTGCTCGAGAACGACCTCGTCGAGGCCATCGTCGCGCTGCCCACCGACATGTTCTACAACACCGGCATCGCCACCTACATCTGGGTCCTTTCCAACCACAAGCCCGCCCACCGCAAGGGCAACGCCCAGCTCATCCACGCCGTGGACTGCCACGAGAAGATGCGGAAATCTGCAAGGACGCCAAGGGCAACATTGAGCCGAACCCCGACCTCCGCGACAACGAGAACGTCCCGCTCGGCGAGGACATCCACGCCTACTTTGCCCGCGAGGTCACGCCGCACGTCCCGCTGGCCTGGATCGATGAATCCAAGCGCGACGACAAGGACGGCGGCATCGGCAGCGTCGGCTACGAGATCCCCTTCAATCGCCACTTCTACACCTACAACCCGCCGCGCCAGCTCGACGCCATCGACACCGAGCTCGCGACCGTCACCGGCGAGATCCAGGAACTGCTCCAGGAGGTGGCCGGCGCATGAACGACCTCCCCGCACCGCCCCCGGACTTCGGTGAGATCCTCGACCTCATCGCCTCCGCCCGCCAACGTGCCTACCAAGCGGTCAACACCGCGCTCATCGACCTCTACTGGCAGGTCGGCGAGCACCTGAGCCGGAAACTCGCCAGCGCCGAATGGGGCGAGGGAGTGATTGTGGAACTTGCTCGCCACATCGTCGTCACCCAGCCGGGTATGCGCGGATTTACCCGTCCTAACCTATTCAGGATGAGACAATTTCACGAAACTTACCGCGACGACGTAAAAGTCTCACCACTGGTGAGACAATTGCCGTGGACCCACCACATGATCATCCTCAATCAGTCCAAGCGCTCGGAGGAACGCGAGTTCTACGTCCGCCTCGCCATCCGCGAGCAATGGTCCAAGCGCGAGCTGGAACGCCAGATCAAAGCTGCACTCTTTGAGCACGCCGTGCTCAATCCGCCAAAAGCGTCGGCAGTGCTGGCACAATCCCACCCGGAAGCCCTCTCCATCTTCAAGGACAGCTACCTGCTCGAATTCCTCGATCTCCCGGTCGGCCACGGCGAGGCGGACCTGCATCAGGGGCTGCTCCACCAGCTCCGCGACTTCCT
>JBIPMR010000745.1:0-2889 GCA_044369025.1 Luteolibacter sp. | reverse complement strand
CTCGAACACAATGCCCTGGATGAATTGATCATCACGACATCGCTGGAGTTCGCCGGCGCGAGTTTCACCGACAACACGGGCAACACCGGAGCTTTCACCTTTGACCGGGTGGGATTCCAGGGAACCACCGATCTGAATGCCGACAAGATCCAGATGACCAACGTGGACGTGGCCTTCATTCCCGCATCCGTTACGCCACCGCCGGTCACAACCGCGTTCACCATCACCGAGTTCGGACTCGGCCCGCAGCTGGAGGCGGTCGGAGGTGGTCCGACGCTGCGCTGGAAAGCCACTGCCGGACGCTCCTATGCCGTGGAAGGCTCGAACGATCTTTTCAATTGGCAGCGGATTGGCGCACCGGTTTTCGCCCTCCTCACCTCGCGCCGCCCGACCAACGGCGCCGCCGGTGGCAATGACGCGTTTGTCAATGGCAGCGGGAGGGGCACTCGCTCGATGATGGCTACCCGCGAAGTTGTCGGAAAGAAAGGTGCCACCGTTGACGCTGGAATGCGCGTGCCCCTGAGCGCCAACTGGCCGGGCCGGATTGCGAAGGGCTCCGTGTGCCGCGATCTGGTGGACACCACCGATTTCCTGCCGACGGTCTGCGAAGCGGCGGCGGCGAAGGTGTCCGGGCCGCTCGATCGCCGCAGCTTTTTCCTGCAGATGTGCGGCGGGAAAGGCAAGCCGCGCGAGTGGATCGACTCGTGGTATTCGCCGCGCCAGGGCAATGACCGGAGCGTGCGGGAGTTCGCCTTCAACCACCGCTTCAAGCTCTATCGCGGCGCGGGTTCTTCGATCTCGCCAAGGACCTCGGCGAGAAGAACCCGCTTCCGATGTCCGGTCTCACGGGTGAGGTCGCAGGGGCCGCCCGGGCGCTTCAGGCCGCGCTCGACCAGTTTAAAGACGCCCGGCCGGCCGAACTGCCCCGCTGACGGGGTGAGCCGATCCTACTTGAGTCCGTTCGGGAGATCGCGCCAATTTCAATCCATCGCATGAAGACAGAACCATTCGCATCGCTGGCCCTGGGCATTGTCCTCGCCGCCGGATTCATTCAGCCGGCGTCCGCCGGATATCCCGGCTGGCGCCATTCCGGGACCATCCACCTGCTCACCACGCCCGATGGCGCGGACTTGCCGGCCTCCGCCTCGCTAACCGATTTCCCGGTGCTCGTCCGCTTGGACAAAGACGGGTTCAAATTTGACGAGGCGAAGCCCGACGGGGCGGATCTGCGCGTCACCAGCGCCAGCGGCGAACCCTTGTCCTATCAGGTCGAGGAGTGGGACGCCGGCAAGGGAACCGCCAGCGTCTGGGTGCGGGTTCCAAGCATCAAGGGAAACGCGGTTCAGCCACTCAAGCTCCACTGGGGCAAGGCGGAGGCTGTTTCCGAGTCGGATCCAAAGGCGGTTTTCAACGAATCTAACGGCCACCTCAGCGTGTGGCACATGAGCGACCCGGTGGTGGACGACGCCGGCGCGACAAACTCCAAAGACCAGGGAACCACCGCCACCGGCGGCATCGTCGGACAGGCCCGGCATCTCGCGGGCGGACAGGGTATCTTCGGCGGCGACAAGATCACGACCTATCCCTCCGGCACCGGGCCGATGACGACGGAGGCGTGGTTCCGCGCCGAGCAGACGAACGGCACGGTGCTGGCATGGGGCGAGGAAAAAAGGCCCTGCAAGATCATGATGAATTTCGGAAGTCCGCCGAGCATTGCGATCCAGTGTTACTTCGCCGACGTGGAAGCCAAGTCACCGCTGGCGCTCAACCGGTGGTATCACGTGGTCCACACCTATTCGGAAAAGGATTCACGGGTGTATGTCAACGGTGTGCTGGACGGGACTTCGACGCCGCGGCTCGACCTGCCCACGACCTCGCGCCTGTGGATCGGCGGATGGTATAACAACTACGAGTTCGTCGGCGACATCGACGAGGTGCGGATTTCAAACGTGGCACGCCCGGCGGACTGGGTGAAATTGCAGTATGAGAATCAGAAGCCGCTGCAGACGCTGGTGGGACCGCTGGTGCGGGCGGGTTCGGAGTTCGCGGTCGCGCCGGCCTCGGCGACCGTGATGGAAGGCAAGACCGCGACCTTTTCCGCGCAGGCCGGCGGCGCGCTCAAGCTCTATTGGGTGCTCAAGAGCGAGGGTGTTGAAACCTTGGTGGCGGCCGACCGTTTCGCGTTCTCGTTCGACGCGGGGCGCGTCACTGCGGACCGGACGGCGACGCTGCAATGCAAGGCGGTCTATCCCGACGGGGTGCGGACCAAGGAGATTCCGATCACGATCAAGGAGGACATCCAGGAGCCCGATTTCACACTTGAGGCTCCGGCCACGTGGGACGGGCGGGCGACTATCGAAGTGGTGCCGCGGATCAAGAACCTCGAAGCGATGAAGGCCAAAGGGGCCGGGGATGTGAAGATCGAGTGGAAGGTCGCGCCGTTCGCGGTGATCAAGGAAATCGTGCCCGGAAAGCTCGTTCTCAAGCGCAGTCAGAACCGCGGGAAACTGACCGTGACGGCGACGATCCACAACGGCGGCGAACCGGTCACGAAGTCGGCGGGCATCGTTGTCAGCGAGCCCGCGAGCGACCCCTGGGTGGCCTGGACGCCCGGGAAGGACGAAAAGCCGCAAGACGGTCAGTTCTATGCCCGTGATGACAACAACGCAGGCACCTTGTTTTACAAGGGCACGCTCGAAGAATCCGCCGAAACGGTGTTTCTCAAACTCTATGCCGACGACAAACTGGAGCAAACCGAAAGCCTCAAACTCCCGGCGGACAAGTCCTACGCATTCGCCATGAAACTCAAACCCGGACTGATCAAATACAAGGTCGAGTTCGGCAGCAAGATGGGCACGGCGGATAAGGTGCTCGATACCGTGGGCAACA
>JBIPMR010000744.1:0-2890 GCA_044369025.1 Luteolibacter sp. | reverse complement strand
CGCTCACCGGCGGCCATCGCCAGCAGCAGGGCGGAGGTCCACAGCAGGCTGAAGCGGTGGCCCGGCACATCGAACAGACCGTGGAGCGGCAGGATCAGTGCGGCGACGAGCAGCCCGGCGCGCACCGCGCGGGAACGACCCTGCCGGATCGAGCCGACCAACGGCAGCACCACCACCAGCGCCAGCGCGGCGAGCGCCAAAGTCGCAGGCACGCCGCTTTCAGCCGCCATCCACAGCCAGTCGCTCTCCGGATGCAGGCATTGGCGTCCGGCGAGGGCGGCGGATGCCTGCTGATATTGCGGGAAAATCACCGAAAACTGGCCCTGTCCCCAGCCGCTCCACGGGGCGTCGGCGATCATCGCCGCGGTATCACGGTAAATGACCACCCGGCCGTCGAGATGCTCCAGCCGTCCACCGATCGGATCCACGCCGGACTGCGGCGCGTCCGTGCCGAGGTTTCCGGCCATCTGCTCCATCCGCAGCCGGACCGGGGTTTCCAGCAGCAGGAAAATCAGCAATCCGCCGCCCATCGCCAGCGCCACCGCCTTGCCGGCATGGCCGCCGCGATAGTCCCGGCCTGCCAGAAGCAGCCAGCAAATCCCGCCTGCGCCGATCAGGACGACGCCCGCCCGCGAGATGCTCAAGCTGAACAACACCCACAGCAGGAACAGCAGGATCACCGCGCCGCCCGCGGTCTGCCAGGGCTGGCGCCGGCGGATGCCTTGCGCCAGCAGCCCCAGCGCGACCACGCCCCCCATCGCCAGCAGCGTGGCGCTGTGGTTGCGGTTGGGGAAAAAACCAAAGGTGCCGTGGGTGTTGCTCTGAAAATTCAACGCTCCCGGGGCCTGCCAGGCGAGCAGCGCGTAGAGCGCGACCGCCAGCGCGAATGCCATCGCCAACCCGCTGCGGCGTCCCGGTTGTTGGTGCGCCGCCCATAGCGCCACCACCCCGGCGGCCGTCATGACGGCCAGCGAGCCAAGCGCCGCCAACGGTTGCGGAGTGATCCTCAACCCGGTTTCGATGCCCCCCGCCTCCAGCAGCTCCCGCCATCCCGGCGGGGGCATCAGGCCCGCCGGAAGAAAGGCGGCCAGGCTGCCGGAAAACCACAGGCCCGCCGCGATCCAACAGAATCCGGAGACCCGGGTGCGGACCGGCCGCCACACCATCAGCAGCCCCGCCACCGCCAACGCCCCGCCGGTCAAGGCCGCCTCGTCCGCGGACGCCGACAGCCAGCTGAAAAAGCAAATGACCCCCAACACCCCCAAGGCGATGCCGCTGCCGCCGTGCTCCTCCTCGGGAACGTGCAAGTGCCGTCGCGTCTCCGTGTGATCGATCATCTCGTGAACTAGAACAAAGACCACTTCAAAGACGCTGCGCGGTCTAAGAGTCTAGAAGCCAAAGGTCCCAGCCCAAGACCCCGCGAACGACCCGCCCAACAGCCAGGTGCTGTGGCTGTGGCTGTGGCGTCTCGCCGCAGTGCGAATGAGGTGCGAAAGAACAGCCCCGTCGGCGACTCCAAAGTCTCTTCTCGGTCCAAACTTTCACCCCCCATTCTCAAGCGGGATGAATCCCGCGGTCCGTAACAGAAGAAGCCCAACGGCTAGGCAGCTGTGGCTGTGGCGTCTCGCCGCAGTGCGAATGAGGTGCGAATGAGGTGCGAAAGAACAGCCCCATCGGCGACTCCAAAGTCTCTTCTCGGTCCAAACTTTCACCCCCCATTCTCAAGCGGGATGAATCCCGCGGTCCGTAACAGAAGAAGCCCAACGGCTAGGCAGCTGTGGCTGTGGCGTCTCGCCGCAGTCATGCCGCAGTCATGCCGCTGATCCGCGAATTCGCTTGCGTGTTCTGCAGCACCGGGACTCATGCAAAAGGGAACGCGACGGGGATCGACGGGACCCCGGCTTGGCCGGGCCGCGGGATCAGTCAGGCGTTTTCGGGATTCTTGAAATCCAGCACCGCCCTGCCCGGGAGCTCTCCCGGAAGGATTACCGGCATGGTCGCCAGCCCGGACATGATGCGGCTGGGTTTGAAGTCCGCGTCCCAGCGGTAAACGGCAATGCCCAGTCTGGCGGCGAGGGTCATCACCCCCTCCAGTTGTTCCTCGGAGATCCCATCGATGGCGATCAAAATGCCGTGAACCGGGAATTCCGAGTTGAGCGCCTCCAGCACATCAAGATCGCCGTGAATTTTGAAACCTTTGATCGTGCGGTTTTTCAGCTTGGGGTTTTCGTCGAGAAATCCGGAGATCTGGAAGTTTTGGAATTGGGCGGGAGTGCAGGTTTTCAGGTAGTCCACAAAAAGATTGCCGAGGTCCCCGGCGCCATAGACCAGCACTTGCTTGCCCGCATTCTCGCGTTTGGTCAGATTACGGTGTCCGCTGTCCACCGCCAGTTCGCGGAAAATCTCAGGCAGGGCGCGGGGCACCAGCAGAAACCAGATCGCCAACTGGACTGCGATGAAGCTACAGCGGAAATCACTCCACGCGATATCCGCCTGCGTGGCCCAGAAGAGGCTTGAGGCGACCGCGCCTCCCACGGTCAGCCCGACGGCGATGGTCAGGAATTCCCGCAGCGCGGAGCGGTTCCACACCCGCCGGTAGATTCTCAGAATCTGGATCGCCACCACCTCGCAGGTCAGAAAGGTCGCCAGAAAGCGGACGGACGAGAGCAGGTCGTAGGGGCGGGTGCCGAGGTTGGTTTCGATCGCCATGGCGATGATGGCGGCCAGGCTCAGCGCCAGAATGTCGTACAGATAAAGCCAGACCCGCATCGCTCCCGGGTTGTGACGCCGTTTCACCACCAGGTGGATGAGTGAACCGGTCTGGAGCAGCTCCACCTGGGCGAGATGGCGCAGTCCGAAAAGTCCGAGAAGCATGAGGCCGCAGACGGTG
>JBIPMR010000743.1:0-2891 GCA_044369025.1 Luteolibacter sp. | reverse complement strand
TCTTCGACAATCTTTTTGGCGGCCGCGATCTCCGCCTGCTTGGCGGCGATGGACCCATCTGGCCCTGCCGCCTTCGCTTCTTCCTTTGCAAGATACTCTCTTTCGTCCTTTGCTTTACGTTCCCAATATTTCTTATCTTCGGGATCAGTTTCAGCCGCCGCATATTCGTCAAATCTCGAAATATTATGTTTTGCGGATTCAATGTTGTTTCGATTTCCAGGGTTCGATCTCCGCTCTTTCGCATCCCGTTCGCGTAAAATTTCAATATCCTCGCCGCCTTCGCTGATGGTGTTGTTGGCGTCCCGGATTTTGGCGAGGGCACCGGACTTCTCGATCTCGCGGCGGATGAGGGTTTCGTCGCGGGTTTGCTTGAGCCATGCGACGCCGCTGCCGACGGCTTGGCGGCGGCGCTGGAAGATGCGCTCGACGGGGTCGTTGTCGGCGTCGGGAGCGAAGTCCTTGAAGGCTTCCGCCACCGCCTCGGCCTGCATGATAAGGTCGGCGAAGTACTTGTTGATGTTGGCGCTGGCCTCGAAGCTGTAAACGGATTTGTTGAATTTTTCCTGGGCTTGGGTGACCTGCTCGATGGCGGACTGGACGGCTTTGTAGTCGCCTTGGATTTTTTCGAGATTGTCCTGCCGTTCCTGACGCTGCTCGGCGTTTTTGCCCTGTGGTCCGGCGATGATGTCGCGGCGTTTTTTGTCGATCTCGACGAGCTTGGCGCGGAGGCTTTCCAGGGCGGGCTTCATGGCCTGCTCCAGGTTCTTGCCGGTGGATCCGAGGTCACCCTTGAACATGGCAGAGATCTCCTCGGCGAGGGTGGCGATGCCGGCCGTGTCGCCCGCTTCGAGGAGGTTGTAGAAGCGGGCGATGGCGTCGCCGTATTTGGTCGCGCCGTCTTCGAGGTTGAGCATGAGGTGCGCGCCGTTCTCGAAATCCCGGACCATGGTTTGGCGGTCCACGCTGCCGTTGCGGATGCCTTCATTGAGAGAGTCGAAGACATTGGCGGAACGCTGGAGGCTGCCGAGACGCTCGCGCAAGGCATCGACCTCGGCGGTCATGGCGGAGATGGCGTCGGTGGCCCCGTTGTCACCTTCGTCGGCGAGGGCGGCGAGCAGCGTCTCGCGCATCTTTTTCGCCTCCTCGATCCCACCAAACGTCTCCCATGCGTTGGAAGAATTCGGGTTGAACACGGTGAGATTCTGCTCGGAAAGCTTCTTGCTTTTATCACCCGTCCCTAAAATTCCATTGAGGCCGTTGCCGCCATTGAGCAACAGCCGCTCGGCCATCGGCACGTTGCCGACGCTGTCGGCATTTTCCCTGACCAACTTCTCGCGCGCCTTGATGGCCTTGTCGATTTCCACCACGGTCCGCATCACCGATTTGCGGCTGAAGTCATCGCGGGTTCCGAAGACGGTGTCCCAATCGCCGCCGAGGTTTTCGACGGTCTCGGCGACGCGGGGATCGTTGATCTTGAAGGGGCGCTTTTTCGCGGGATCAGCACCGCCGCCGTTGATTTCCTGGATCAGTCCCTGGATGGCGCGGAGGCGGCGTTCGACGAAGTCGAAGGCTCCGGCGTCGCCCATGGTGGTGAAGAGCCCGGTCCAGGCGGCCTTGAGGGATTCGAGGCGGGACTGGAGGGATTCGAGGATCTTGATGTTTTCCTGGTAGGCGGAGGCGGAATCGAATCCGGCCTCGGCGGCGAGGATCTGGGACTGGCGGTATTGATCGAGCACGAGGGCGAAGCGCGAGGCTTGGCGGGAGCCGGCGGTGAGTTTGAGGAAGAGTTGTTTCTGGGCGTTGTTGAGGGTGGGATAGATGGCGGCCAGCTCGGCGAAGATCTGGGACATTTCCTTGAGGTCGCCGTTGGAATCGGTGAGGTCGATGTCGAAGTTATCCATCAGACCCTTCATGGTCTCTGGGGCGGCGAGGCGGGTGATGACGAACTTGAGGGCGTTGCCGACCTCCTGACCGGGGCGGCCGGTGGCACCGGTGACGGCACCGATGATGCCTTCGAGGTCGCGCAGTTCCATGCCAGACTGCTTGGCGACACCGGCGACGCGGACGAGCCCTTCGAGCAAGTCTTTGTTGGTGACGTTGTAGCGGTTGGAGATGGCGTTGAGGCGGGAGAGTACGACGGGCAGGTCGCCGACATTGAGGCGGTAGGTGGCGTAGATGGCGGCGAGCTTTTCCGAGGTTTCCGCCGCAGTCATTTCCGCCACGTTGGCGGCCATCAGCGAGGTCTTGACGGCTTGATTCACCTGCACGCGGTTGAGGCCGAGGCGCGACCAGCGGATGGCGGCATCCATCGCCTCATCGGCACTGCGGCCTTGGGCGACGGCCATATCCAGAGTGTCGTTCTTGAGCTGCTGGACTTCCTCGGCGGTGCCGCGGAAGACGGAGCGCAAGGTGGCGAACTGGCGGTCCACGCGGATCGCGCCCTGCACCCCGGCGTTGAAGGCGCGGGTGAGGGCGAGCACGACCTGCACCGGGATCATCCAGCGGGCGAAGGTGGCGGCGTTGCGCAGCAGGGCGCTGGAGTGGAAGTTGAGGGCGTGACCGGACTTGGCGGTGGAAGCATTGAACTTCTCCATGTCACGCGCGGCGGCGGTCTGCGCGCCGAGGCTCTTGCCGCGCGCGGTGTCGGCGGTGGAGGTGTGACCGGCGGCACGGGCGCGGGACTCGACTCCCTGATAGGCACCGTCGAGATTGCCGAATTCGGAAACGCGGAGCGAATGGGCCTTGGCGGAGGCGGCACGGCGTTGCTCGGCGGTGGTGGCGGCGGCGCGCTCGCGGCGCTCGTTGGCGTTGATCTGGGCGATGCGCTTGTCGCTGCGGGATTTGATGTCCTGCATCTCCTGGGTGAAGGCGGACTCCCGATCCGCTCGTGC
>JBIPMR010000742.1:0-2896 GCA_044369025.1 Luteolibacter sp. | reverse complement strand
CCAACGCCTCCAAGCCACCTGCCGAGGCCCCCATTCCCACCACCGCGAACCGCCCGCCCAAATCCACCTTCAACGGCGGGCCATCGGGGGCCTTCTGCGATTTGCGACTTCGGCGTCGCGTCGCCCGACCCGGCGAGTCTGCGGCATTTTCCCCGGAGTTGCTCATGCGCCCAATGCTTAAGCATTTTTTGCGGGGCCTGTCACCCAATTACTGCCAGACGATCGGGAGCTCTGGACCTTGCGGTCCCGCTCATCTCTCTTGCTGAGGAGAAGAGGCGACAATAAGGTCGCCGCACTCTGGTTTCGGACCCATCCTTTTCCCATGACACTTCTCATCACCAACGCCCGCATCGCCTCCGAGCATTCTCCCGACCTCACCCCGGCCGATGTCCTGATTGCCGACGGGAAAATCCAACAGCTCGGCCCGAATCTCCCCGTTCCCGACGGCGCGCGGGTCATCGACGCCCGCACCCGCATCCTCGCGCCGGGCATGTTCGACGCGCACGTGCATTTCCGCGAACCTGGATTCGAGGGCAAGGAAACCATCGCCAGCGGCTCCGAGGCCGCGATCAACGGCGGAATCACCGGCGTGGTGATGATGCCCAACACCAGCCCGGCGATCGACTCCTCGACCGTGGTCGCCAACGTGCTCGACATCGCCAGGCGCAGCGCCCGCATCCCGGTTTACACCTCCGGCTGCGTGACCAAAGGCCGCCATGGCAAGGAACTCGCCGGCATCGACGGCATGCGCGCGCTCGGCGTGACCATGCTCACCGACGACGGCGACACCACCGGCGATCCCTCGGTGCTGCTCCGCGCGATGCAATACGCCACCGAGTTCGGCATGTTTTTCGCCAGCCACTGCGAAGTCCCGGAACTCGCCGGGCCGCGCGCGCTCAACGAAGGCGCCATGAGTTACCGCCTCGGCATCAAGGGCTCGCCCGCCTGCGCCGAGGAAATCATCATCGACCGCGACATCCGCCTGGCGCATGCCGCCGGCGCGCACATCCATATCCAGCACGTCTCCAGCAAGCTCGGCATGGAAACCATCCGCTGGTGGAAATCCCGCGGCGACGTCAAAGTCACCGCCGAAGTCTCGCCGCACCACCTGCTTTTCAACGAAGAGGACATCGGCGATTTCGACACCCACTACAAAATGAACCCGCCGCTGCGGACCCGGGGGGACAACGAAGGATTGCTGCAAGGGCTCATCGACGGCGTTTTCGATCTGATCGCCACCGACCACGCGCCACACACCCGCTTTGAAAAATCCCAGGATTTCGTCAGCGCGCCCAACGGCATCACCGGCCTCGATACCGCGCTGGTCTCGCTCCATCACCACTTCGTCGCCACCGGCAAATTCGGCTGGGACCTCATCGTCAAACGGTTCTCCGCCGAACCCCGCCGCCTGATGGGCCTGCCCGCCGTTTCCATCGAAGCCGGCCAGCCTGCCGATTTGATTCTTTTCGATCCCGACGCGGAGACCACCTTCACCGCAGCCTTCATGAAATCCAAATCCATCAACACCCCCTTTATCGATCAAACGCTCCTCGGCCGCGTCGATCTGGTGGTCCTGGGCTCGGAGATTCTCCTGGAGCGCTGACAAAGTGAAGCACACGCGCCCTCGCGTGTCGTCTTTGGCGCCCTCGCCAAAGACAGGCGTCGCACGCAAACCGGCGCCGTTCCCGGTGAGCGCGCCGCAAACCCTAATCCGCTCACCCCGGACCGCCATCGTTCAAACCTGAGCCGAAATTTCCAGCGTTCGCATTGCCAGCCGCCGCCGATCCCGGAACACTCCCGCCACAATGAGCGGGTGGACGGAAGCAACAATCAGGGCGGCGGCCTCATGGCAGGCATTCAAGGAGGGAAAATCGCTTTTCGAAAGCGGCTTGGTGACCGATGCCAAAGCCGGAACCACCGGCTGGGAGGGCAGCGTCCGCGTCGGCAAACGCCTGATGCGCGTCGGCGTGACGGTCAAATCCGCCACCAACATCGACACCCGCTGCCCCTGCGCCGACAACCAACGCAGCGGCGCGGTCTGCTGCCATGCCGTCGCCACCGGCCTCGCCGCCCTGGCCCCGAAAGCAGCCGTGAAAGCAGCCGTGAAAACGCTGCCGTCAGCCGCCCAACCCGCCGCCGCCGCGTCCAATTCCTGGCAAATCCTGCTGCCGCTCAATTGGCGCGACGCCCTCCGGCGCGGCAGATTCGCCGCCACCCTCGCGCTCTCACCCGACGAGGAGATTTCCCCCGCCGATGACAAGCTCAGCGCCTGGTTGGCCAAGGAAAACGTCGCCGCCAAGTCCATTCTCAGCCTCAATCTCGATGGCAAACGCGTCCCGGCGTTTCTCGAATCCATCGCCGACCACCCGCGCCTCGCCGCCGGCAAGGAGCGGCTCCACATCCAGATCCGTTCCGGTGAACGACTCCGCCTCGCCGCCGCCGATCTGGAAAACGGCCAAATCCGCCTCGTCCCCGACGCCGATTCCGGCCCCTGGATCGAAATCGGCGGGTCTTTCTGGCACATCGGCGAGGACAACGTCACCCGCATCGGCGATGGCAACACGCCCGCCGAATTGGCCGATTCCCTCGGCAAGCTGGCGCAAGGCGATCCGGTGGAAATCCCGACCCAGCGGTTTTTCAACCAGCTCGATGCCTGGCAGGAATGGCTGACTTTCCCCCACGGCTCGTGGCTCGATCTGCTGCACTTCGTTCCGGCCGCCGCCGCCATTGAGTTGTCGTTGGAAGGCTCGCTCCAGCATTTGGAGGCGCAGTTGCTCGTCCGTTACGGCGTGGCCCCGCCGGTCCCGCTCGGACTTGGAAAAGTCGATGGCCTGCCACGTCTCGCCGGCGACCGCTGCGAAGTCCGGGATCTCGTCAGCGAGGAGCGCGCCGTCGG
>JBIPMR010000095.1:0-8922 GCA_044369025.1 Luteolibacter sp. | reverse complement strand
GTGAGTCGTTGAGCTTGTAAAAGCCGCGAATTCCTTTCAGTGGCACGATTTGCCCCTTGTTCACGAAATCATGGAAGGTGCTGCTCGCCAGTGGTGGCTTGAAATACCGACCGATTACCTCCGCGCGAACGCCGAATTCCGGGTAATTTGTGGGTTCGTTTTTTGCTGTCGATTTGCTCATGCGCAAATGATCGGGTATCGCGCCAGAAATGTCAGCGGCGGACTTATTTCAGACCCCAGAAAAAGTTGCCCAAAAAGTTGCCCAAAAATGACGTTTTTTTCGGAATCCGACGGAATTTGACGGACCCTGGCGGAAAAGGATCTATCGGCCTTGAAACGAAAAATGCCCTAGAAACCAGGGATTTTGACGGCTTTTAAGGGCGTGGAGCATAGGAGATTCGAACTCCTGACCTCTTCATTGCGAACGAAGCGCTCTACCAACTGAGCTAATGCCCCTGACGACCTTACATCAGTTTCCTGCCATCTTGCCGCGGGGGGTGCAAGGTCGAAGTGATTTCGGGACCGCATTCCAAAGCGCCAAAGCCCCGCCGTTGAAAGGGCTGATGCGATTGACGGGCAAAAAAATATTCGGGCGGATTAACAATGTTTTGCCAAAATCGGCGAATGGCTCATGATTCCCGCATGAATACGGCTATCTGGATTTCCGCCTCGTGCGGGCTCGCCTTTGTCCTCACCGGATGCGGCAACGGCGGTGGAGGCTCCAGAGCCGGCACCCAGCAACCGGGTATCGGCCCCTTCGACAGCCAAGGCAGATACCGCGAGGAATGGGCGGATAATCCGTCGCAATGGCGCAAGCCCGACAGCCCGGCACCTCGGATGGACAAGACCAATTCCCTCCCGGCAGTCGCCCAAAACGACCAGCCGCCGATGGACTCCATCCCGTTGCCTCCCACGCAGACGGGCAGGACCACGCCCGCCATCATCGAGACGAAAACCGCGAGCCGTCCGGTGACCAAGACCACCACTCGCACCGTCGTCAAAGCCACACCGAAAGTGGTGGCGAAACCCAAGCCGAAAGTGGTCGCAAAACCCAAGCCGAAATCGACCCGCTACCTGGTGAAAAAGGGCGACACCCTCTCTGCCATCGCCAGCCGCAATGGCAGTTCGGTCTCGGCGATCCAACGGGCCAACGGCATCTCGGGTTCGATGATCCGCCCCGGCCAAGCCCTCACGATTCCCAAGTAGTCCGGGGGTTTGATGGTTGTTTCTCAACGGGTGACGAGACTGACCTTCTGGAGCGGGGCCACCATCCGCCCACCCCGGCCGACAGGCTAATCCGCGTCGGAGTTCTGCGACGACATCTTCCCGGGATCGAACGTTTTCCGGGATTTGACGAATTCCTCGGGATACACCTGATAGCACTTGTAAAACTGGCGGCGGAACGTCAGCAGGGATAAAAACCCAAGATCCTTCGCCACTTCCTGCGGCGTTTTTCCTCCCTCGAGTTTGCGCCTGGCCACCACCATGCGCTCCAAGCTCATCCAATGCTTCGGGGGCAAGCCGATGTCGCGCATGAACATGATGTGCAGATACCTTTGGCTGCAGCCCAGTTCCTGACAGACCTCCGCGACGCGGTAGGATTTGCAGAGCGCCAAGCGCTCAAGGCAATAGTTCACGCCCGAGAATGACTCGACGATTCGCCACGTGTGATTTGCCCGGATGATTTTCAAAAAGAGTGATTAAATGACCATCGATTGATTTCATGGCCGAAACCCTTCAGGGTCAATGTACCTTTTCGGCACTATCGACCGATTTTGGGTCACTTTTTATGAAGCAATCCGATTTCCATCGCCAATTTGCACGGAATTTCAGAAATTTCCGCCGTGCAATCGACACAAGCCATTGTCATCCGGCTCACCCGTTTGACGGATTCCAGTTTGATCGTGCATTGGTTCACGGCGGATGAGGGCTTGGTCAAAACCGTGGCCAGGGGCGCGCGCCGTCCCAAGAGCGCCTTCGCGGGGAAACTGGATCTTTTTTTCGGCGGGGAAATCGCCGTCACCCGGGCCCGCCGCGGCGATCTTCACCAGTTGCGCGAGGTCTGCATCGTCGATTGGCGCGAAGGCTTGCGAAGGAGTTACAGCGCCACCCTGCTGGCCGCCTACTGCTGTCAGTTGCTCGAGCTTGCGGTCGAACCCGAGCATCCGGATCCGCAGCTGCATGATTTGCTGCAGCGGGCGCTCGATCACATCGACACCGCCCCGGCCAGTCTGCGGGCGCTGCGGCACTTTGAAACCGAGCTCGCGCGCCTGCTCGGGATTCACCAACAGCGGACCGACGCCTCGCTTTCCCTGCGTGACGCGCTGGGGGCGCTGCCGGCGACGCGGCGCGAATTGATTGAAAGACTTTCCAGTCCCGGTCATTTCAGCTAGCAAGCGACAAAAATTCGCGGATAGTATAGGCATTCCCACAAATTATGGACTCCCCAACCGCCACCCTGATCGGCATCCTCAAAGATCGCGTCGAAACCCTGCGGGCCGCAGGTAATCTCAGCGAGGCCCTGCACGCCGCCAGTGCAGCGGTTGAAAAATCCCAGCAAGCGCTCAACCCGAACCTTGACAGCATCGATGCCTTCGCTTCCGCGTTGGAGATCCGCGGCGACATTCATCGCGAGCTCGCTAATTACGAGCTCGCCCGCGACGACTACCGGCAAGCGATCGACCAGCTCGAAGACCGGCCGGACCGCTTCGACCAGACCGGCCGGATCCATGCCGGGCTGGGTGCCGCCTACGATGGCCTTGGCAAAGAGGAAAACGCCGTCAAACACTGGGCCGCCGCGATCGAGTTCTTTGAAAAGCACGAGCCGCCGCTGATGCTGGATATCGCGGCGATGGCCAACAATCTCGGTTTCATTGCCAAGGCCAATGGCGATCTCGATACCGCGGAGTCCCATTTCCTGCGGGCGCTGGAAATCGTCCACTCCCAACTTGGCCAGGAGCACGAACAGACGGCCACCGTTTCCAGCAACCTCGGTGCGCTGTATCAGGCCGCCGGTTTCTACGAACAGGCGCGGGAAATGCACATGATCGCCCTCGAAACCCGCCGCAATCTGCTCGGCGAGGAACATCCGGACACGGCCCAGTCGCACAACAATCTGGCGCTGGCCCTGCTCCACACCGGCGACCGCTCGTGGGCGCGGAGGCACTTTGAAAAGGCCTTAACCGGCTACGAAGCCCTCGGCCTGGAATACGCGGATGACCTTGAAGCGGTCGCATCGAACTACTGCGATTTCCTCCGCGACGAAGGTGAGGCCAATCTGGCCGACATCATCGCCGGACGCGTCAAAGATGTGATTGGTGCGCTGGCGGTGTGAGCTTTCACGGGCGCGCCACCGCTCCCTGCCAATTGGCTCATGGAATCGCGGCGGCCTCGCGTTCGAGTTTCTCCAACCAGATCACCAGCATGGCCAAGTCCGCGGGCGTGATCCCGGGAATCCGGCCCGCTTGACCGAGGGTCGCGGGGCGGATCTCGCTGAAGCGGAGCTGGGCTTCCTTCTTCAAGCCGCGGATGGTGGTGTAGTCGAGCTCCGCTGGCAGTCGCCTGTGTTCCTGGCGTGCCATTCGATCGATCTGGGACTGCTGGCGACCCAAGTGGCCTTCGTATTTGAAATTCGTCTCGATCAGCGGCCAAAGTTCCACGTGGAACATTTCGAGGACGCTCTCGGGGAGCGAGCTCCAGGCATTTTCGCTGCGGCGGAACCACTGGTCGAGCTTGACTCCCTCATGCGTGGCCTGGCGGACGAACGGGTCCGCCTTCTCAAGTGCGGCAAGCTTTTTCTCCACCCGCCGGACGCGCTCCCCGCTCGCGAGGCCAATCGCCGCGGCTTTGGGCGTCAGGCGGAGGTCCGCATTATCCTGACGCAGCAGCAAGCGGTATTCCGCCCGACTGGTAAACATCCGGTAAGGTTCGGTGCAGCCCCGAGTCACCAAATCATCGACCATCACCCCGAGGTAAGCTTCGTCGCGACCGAGAATGAACTCGGGCTTGCCCAAAACTTTGAGCGCGGCATTGGTGCCGGCGATCAGCCCCTGCCCTGCCGCCTCCTCATAGCCGGAGGTGCCATTGATCTGGCCGGCGAAATACAGGCCCTCCACCAATTTGGTTTCCAAGGTCGGGCGGAGTTGCGTCGGCGGGCAGTAGTCATATTCCACCGCGTATCCTGGACGCAGGATCTCACATTTTTCGAGGCCGACGATGGACCGGAGAAACTCAAGCTGCACTTCGTAGGGTAACGAAGTGGAAACCCCGTTGACGTAGTATTCAAGGGTGTGGCGACCTTCAGGTTCGAGAAAAATCTGGTGGCGGTCTTTTTCCGCAAAGCGAACCACCTTGTCCTCGATCGACGGGCAGTAGCGCGGGCCGGCCCCTTCGATGATTCCGCAATACATCGGCGATTGGTGGAGATTTCCAGCGATGATCTCGTGGGTTCGGGGGTTGGTGTAAGTGATCCAGCAAGGCATTTGTTCCACGTGGAACAATGGGTCACCCCACGGATTCAGGGTGAAGAGGTCGTTATCACCCTTTTGGAGAGTGTCCGCCATGAAACTGAACTTGGGGACCGGCGTGTCCCCGTCCTGGCGTTCGCAGCGGGAAAAATCGATCGACCGGGCATTCAAACGACAGGGCGTGCCGGTTTTAAACCGCTCGACGCCAAAACCGAGGCGTTTGAGCGACTCGGAAACCTGCGAGGTGGCATCCCCCATGCGCCCACCCTTCTCGTTGCGGAGACCGACGTGCATCAGACCGCCCATGAAGGTGCCGGCGCTGAGGATCACCGATTTCCCGGAGATTTCCAGGCCGAGCGAGGTGGTGACGCCGGTGACCCGGTCGTTTTCCACCAACAGCTCGGCGACGTTTCCCTGATGGATCTCAACCCCTGGCATTGCCTCGAGCTCGCGCTTGATGCGGAATTGGTAAGCCTTCTTGTCGCACTGCGCCCGCGGAGCGCGCACCGACGGGCCTTTTGAAGCGTTGAGCATCCGCCACTGGATCCCGGTGGCGTCCGTGTTGAGCCCCATGATCCCGCCGAGCGCGTCGATCTCCCGGACCATATGGCCTTTGGCGAGGCCACCGATCGCCGGATTGCACGACATCTGGCCGATGGTGTCGAGATTCTGGGTGAGGATGGCCACCTCGCAGCTAAGCCGGGCAGCCGCCATGGCGGCCTCGACGCCGGCATGGCCGGCCCCGATCACAATCACATCATAGCACTTTGGGTATCGAAACATCGTTGGGCGCGCACGATAGCCGGATGCCCGGCCGGCTCAAGCTTGGAAACGGAAAGCACCGGCCACCCATTGTTCCACGTGGAACAATCTCACGGCGCGCGGTCGAGAATCCCCGCAGACGCGCGGGGCAGCAGCTCCTCCAGCGAAAACTCCTCGCGAGCGCTGCGGTTGGCTAGCATCACACGCGGCACTCCAAACTCAGCCAGCACTTGCCGACACGCCCCACAGGGTGAAATCGGCAGGCCGGTATCTGCGACCACTGCGACCGCCAAAAACTCCCGCACACCGGCCGCCACCGCCGCGCCAATGGCCACACGCTCCGCGCAATTGGTGAGGCCGTAAGAAATGTTCTCGACGTTGCAGCCGGAAAAAATCCGACCATCGGCGCCCAGCAGCGCCGCCCCGACCTGAAAGTTTGAGTACGGCGCATACGCATGGTCACGCGCCCGCCAGGCAGTCTCTACCAGTTTGTCCCAATCCATACGCGGAAAGCTAGGTGTTCCCCCGCCTCTCAGGAACAAAAAACCTTTTGCAAACACGGATTTTACTCTAGCCGCGCCCCCGAAAATCCACAATCCTCGCGCCGTCATGAAACGTTATCTCCCGCTTGTTTTGGTTGTAGGTCTTCTCATTGCCTTCCGCGCCCTCGGAAGCGCCTTCCCCGACACCCTACCCAACTTTCAGCCACTTGCCGCGCTGTTTTTCTGCGGCGCCCTTCTCGCTCCCGGCTGGCGTGGATTTGCGATTCCTTTCGGCGCGTGGGCAATCACTTACCCGCTCGGGATCGGCCCGGTCTCGAATCCCGCGATTTTTGTCACCACCTTGATTGCCTTGCTCGCTGTGTTTTTCCTCGGCAAAGCTTTCGCCAACAAGGGTAGCTCCACACTGCTGGTCGGTTCGGTCGCGGCGGCGGTGGTTTTCCACCTCGTGACCAATGGTGCCGCATGGATCGGTAACCCACTCTACGCCAAGACCGCCACTGGCTTTTGGCAGTCGGTCTGGACCGGCCCGATTGGTTCTCCCTTTCCTTCGTGGGTCTTCCTTCGCAACATGGCCGCCGCGAATGTCCTCTTCACCGGCATAGTCGTCCTCGCCCAATTTCGCCTGCCCAGGCCGTCCCCTTCCCTCTCCTCACCCCTCCTCGCCAAATCCCGATAAGTCATCTCGATCGATTTTTCAGCTTCATCTCAACGCACGCCCCATGACCAGCGCCGATCCTTCCGCCCTCGATTTCGCCAGCTCACCGATCAATCAATCGCTCACCCCCGAGCGGAAAATCGAGCTCTTCTCGCAAATGGTCCGCATCCGCAGATTCGAGCAAGCGGGACTGAAATATTACCAAGGCGGTAAAATCGGCGGTTTCCTTCACCTCTACATCGGCCAGGAAGCAGTCGCCGTCGGCACCATTTCACTGGGTGGACCTGATGATCACTACATCACCGCTTACCGCGATCACGGCCACGCTCTCGCCGTGGGCATGGGGATGAACGAGTGCATGGCGGAAATGTATGGCAAACAAACCGGCTGCTCCAAAGGCAAGGGCGGTTCCATGCACTTCTTCGCACCTGACAAGAATTTCTGGGGTGGCCATGGCATCGTCGCCGGCCAAACCCCGCTTGGCCTCGGACTTGCCTACGGTTTGAAATACCTCGGGCGCGAGGGTTGCTGCCTCTGCTACCTCGGCGACGGCGCGGTGAACCAAGGAGCCTTCCACGAGTCGCTGAACATCGCCGCGCTTTTTGACATCCCCGTCGTTTACGTCATCGAAAACAACGGCTACTCGATGGGCACTTCCCAGGAGCGCTCGTCATCCTACAGCGGTTGCCTGGCCCAACGCGCCGAAGCCTACGCCATCGAATGGGATGTGATCGACGGCTCGGACATCTACGAAGTCCGCGCCAAAACCCACATCGCCATGGAGCGGGCGAAAAAACAAAGCAAGCCGACGGTCTTGGAAATCGACACCTACCGCTACTACGGCCACAGCATCGCCGACGCCAATCACAAAAAATACCGGACGCCTGAGGAGATCGAAAACTACAAACAAAACCACGATCCCATTTCGGTTTACCGCCGCCGCCTGATCGCGGAAGGCGTGCTCACCGAAGAGAGCGCCACCGCCATCAACAAAGCCGCCGCTGAAGAAGCCGCCGCCTCCGTCAAATTCGCGGAAGAGTCGCCCGCACCCACCATCGCGGACATTAGCACCGACGTATACTGGGAAACCGACAACAACACGCCAGCTTCCAAAATCGGCCGCCACTTCTTCAACGATTAATTCGTCGGCCCCTCCAAAATTTTTCACCGCACACCGCCTTTCCGAAATACCATGTCCCGCATTCTTACCTACCGCGAAGCTCTCCGTGAAGGCCTCGATGAGGAACTCGCCCGCGACCCGAACGTCGTCATCATGGGCGAAGAAGTCGCCCAATACAACGGCGCCTACAAAGTCACCGAAGGCCTCTGGAAAAAGTGGGGCGACAAACGCGTCGTCGATACCCCGATTTCCGAGGCAGGCTTCATCGGCATGGGCATCGGCGCCTCGATGCTCGGTGTCCGTCCGGTGATGGAATTGATGTTCTGGTCCTTCCACTCGGTCGCCTTTGACCAACTGGTGAGCAACGCCGCCTGTGTCCGCTACATGTCCGGCGGTCTTTGCAACTGCCCCATCGTCGTCCGCGGTCCTGCCAACGGTGGAACCGGAGTCGGCGCGACTCACTCGCATATTCCCGAAGGACTTTTCGCCGCATTTCCCGGCCTTAAAGTTTGCGCGCCCGCCACCCCGGCGGATGCCAAGGGCCTGATCAAGGCCGCCATTCGCGACAACGATCCGGTCTATGTGATGGAAAACACCCTGCTTTACGGCACCACCGGCGAAGTTCCGGATCCGGCAAACGGTGATCACGTCGTCCCCCTTGGAGTTGCTGAAATCAAACGTGAAGGCTCCGATATCTCACTCATCGCCCATGGCCGCTCGGTAATCCAAGCACTCGCCGCAGCGGAAATCCTCCAAGCCGAGCACGGCATCAGCGCGGAAGTCCTCGATCTCCGCTCGATCCGCCCGCTGGATCAGGACGCGATTCTGAAAACCGTCATGAAAACCAATCGCGTCGTGCTCGTCGATGAGTCCAAGCCTTTCGGCGGAGTTTCAGCGATGGTCGCCATGCTCATCCAAGATCACGCGTTCGATTACCTGGACGCTCCGATCAAGCGCGTCTGCTCCATCGATGCACCCGCGATTTATTCGCCACACATTGAGCATGAACAACTTCCAAATCCGCGTCGGATCGTGGAGAAGGTCCTTACCCTTGCTTGATTTGGCCACCGAATCGGATGCCCCAATCAAAAGTCCGGACCCTCTGACACAGAGTGTTTAACGCTTTTCCGATCTCGGGTTCCCCCGTCTTTTTTGTTGCCAACACCGCCAAGGTTCCTAGCATCACGGCCATGATCCTGCGTGCAATCATCCTCATCGCCTCCACCGCGTTTACCCTCGGTTTAAGCTCGTGCTGCTGCCTTTTCTAAACCCTGATTTTCCCTCTCCACGTCAACCACCACCAACCATGAAAAACCTCGTCCTTCTCGCCACCCTGATCGCCGTCTCCCTCGGCTTCTCCTCATGCTGCTCCATGTTCGGCACGACAGCGCAAGGCTCCGGCTACCGCACCGAAAC
>JBIPMR010000094.1:0-8929 GCA_044369025.1 Luteolibacter sp. | reverse complement strand
ATGCCTTGGCGGCCCTTTGGACTGCGGTGGGAAGCGAAGCGCCACACCGCTTTGGATGATTCGTCAGCACCGGCACCTTGCCTTCGTGAAGCATCCAAAGCGGTGTCGCCGCTGCGCTCTGCCACCGCACTCCATACCTTGGCGGCCCTTTGGACTGCGGTGGGAAGCGAAGCGCCACACCGCTTTGGATGATTCATCAGCCCCGGCCACCTAGCCTTCGTGAAGCATCCAAAGCGGTGTCGCCGCTGCGCTCTGTCTGGCTTGCGCCACCGGTTTGATTTCCGCGCTGATCCTCCGGGATCAGGAATCAAGTTGGCGGGATCGAATTCTTCAAGGCATTGGAATTTATTCCGCGCGAACGCTCCCTATCAGCTCGGGCAGAATGAATTCTGCGCTCCAGTTCATTCACCCGCAACCGGTTCCTGGAAATCCGGGTGATTGGGAGCGGCCGGGTGTTTCAACTGCATCAGCAGGTTCGCCCCGAGGATCAGGACACCGCCGAAAATCATCAGATTCGAGAAGGATTCGTTCGCGTAGGGTTTGCCGATGAAAGTCCCCAACAGGGCCGGCAGAAACAACACGAACAAGGCGGTGAACACCGGCTCGGTGGTGTAGATCAGCCCGGCCTCGGTCGCGCCGATCCGCCGTTGCCAGGTGTTCATGAGCAGATAGGCGCCCACCGAGCAGAACACCGCGAGGGCGGCGATCAGGACGAACGATTCGATCGAGGCCCCGGCGGAGCGGAAGGCCCCGGGATGCGGCGCGAGGATCAGGCTGATCGGGATGAAGAGAACCGCGATTCCGGCGAACATGACGAAGGTCACCGAGGTCCCGCGGTTTTTCGCGAACTTCGGGTTTTCGAAACTCAGGATCTGGAAGGTAAAGAAAAACGCCGCGAGCAGGGTTTCCATTTCACCACGGCCGAGTTTCATGTGATCCGGCCGCCATCCTGCTAGAATGGCGCCGCCGGTGGTGACCATCAGGGTGGCGATGACGACCCGGGTGGAAGGTTTTTTCCAAGTGCGGAGGCAGGCCCAGAGCGGCAGCAGGATGCAGTAGGCCTGCGTGAGGAATGCCGAGGTCGAGGCCTCGGTGTAGGCAAGCGCATCCGTCTGGAAACCCATCCCCAGGCCGCCCCACAGCGCGAGTCGCAGGCCTTGATGAATCTCATTTTTGCTGGGGCGGTGCCCCAGCAGGATCAAGGGCAGAAGGATCAGCGCTCCGAGGCTGAAGCGCGCCGCCTGCATCCACGCGGCGAGGAACATGCTGGAGGCGTCGGGCAGGCGGCCGGTTTGCTCCAGGTGCAGCGCCTTGACCAACGGGAAGCTGACCGCCCAGAGGACGCAGGCGAGGATCAGGAGCAGAACGGGCATATCCTCGGGGGCGTGTGGCGGCGGTAGGTTAGAGGCTTTCCAGCGCGAGGTAGGCCTCGATTTCGCGGGATGGATCGTGGGCACGCATCAGCGCCTCGCCGATCAGCACCGCATTCGCCCCGGCTTCGAGGGCGCGGAGGGCGTCCGCCGGGGATTTGATGCCGCTTTCGGAAACCAACAGCACGTCGTCCGGGACCTCCTCGGCGAGCCGCTCGGTGGTGGCGAGATCGACTTCGAAGGTTTTGAGATTGCGGTTGTTGACGCCGATGAGGTCGGCGCCGAGTTCCAGCGCGCGCTCCATTTCCCGCAGGTCATGCACTTCCACCAGCACGTCGAGGGTGAAGGATTTGGCCTCGTCGTAAAGGCGGCGCAGGGTGTCGTCATCGAGCGCGGCGACGATCAGCAGGATCGCATCTGCACCGGTGACGATCGCTTCGTGGATCTGGATTTCATGAATGGTGAAATCCTTGCGCAACAACGGCGCGGCCGAAAATTTGGAAATCTGCGTCAGGTAGCTGAGCGAACCTTGGAAATATTTCTCGTCGGTGAGGATCGAGAGGCAGGACGCGCCGCCGTCGAGGTAGCGCTGCGCCTGGCGGACCGGGTCGAAGTTCGGATCGATCAGGCCGACGGACGGCGAGGCCTTTTTCACCTCGGCGATCACTCCGAGTTTGCCCGGGCCGCGGTCGATGGCGCTGCGGAAGCCGCCGTAGTCGTTGCGCTGGAGGGCGGCGGCGCGCAGCAGGACGGCGCGTGGCAGCAGGGCTTCGACCTCGAGGTGTTTGGTGGCGATGATTTCAGCGAGCTTGTCGGACATGGCGTGCGGGAAAGGAATCTTAGAGCCGGGCGAATGAACATGGAAAATTTGTAATATTTGGCTTGCCCGGCCTCTCGCCGCATGTAGAAACCCCCCAGCGCGTTTCGCGACGCGGGCGTAGCTCAGTGGTAGAGCGCCACCTTGCCAAGGTGGATGTCGTGAGTTCGAATCTCATCGCCCGCTCCAATTTTTTTTGACCTCCAACATGTTCGTCTGGTCCAAACTATCCGCTGCCCAGTGGATGGATGCGTGGGAGGAAAGGTTTGCCGGGAATCCCAATCTCGTGATCGAGATGGTCAAAGGCGGCAAATCCATCCGGATTCGGCTTTTCTGCAACACCCGCGAGGAAGCGGACGCGATTATCGCCCAATTCGGCGGCAGCGTGCGCGAGATGGCCCATGCCGAGTGGAACAAGCCCGTCGCTCCGCCCCGTCCTTTGAAGGTGCGTGACGTGTTCGTGCTGACGGCGGAAAACCGGCCCAAAGAACTCGCCGCGCTCAAAAAAGCCAACCCGAAGCGCGAAATCATCGTGATCCCGCCGGAAATGGCCTTTGGCACCGGCGATCATGCCACGACTTCCACGGTGCTCCGGTTGCTCGTCGATGTCGCGCGCAAGCGCAAGGGCACTGACTGGACCGTCGCCGACTTGGGAACCGGCACCGGCGTACTCGCCATCGCCGCGCGCAAACTCGGCTCCGGTGAAACCTTTGCCTGCGATTTTGACCCGTTCGCCGTGGCGGTGGGCATTCGCAACATCGAGCGCAACGGCACTCCTGAAATTTTGATGAAGGAGCAGGATGTCCTGAAATGGAAGCCGCGCAAAAAGGGCTACGACGTGGTGCTCGCCAATCTGTTTTCCACCGTGCTGATCGAAGCCTGGCCGGTGATCGCCAAATCGCTGGCACCGGGTGGCGACCTGATTGTCTCCGGTATCCTCGCCGATCAGGCGTGGGACGTCTTCAAAGCGGCGGCCGGCAGCGGCCTCGGCTTCACCAAAGTGGTGCGCAAAGGCAAATGGGTGACCGCCCACGGCGGCCACTTGGATGATTTGATCCAAGCGGGCGCCTGAGACTTTGAACGGCACTCAGCCGCCTTCCGCCTCATTGAAACTCCCGCCGTAACCCGGGCGGTAGAGCAGCAGGCCGGTGTGTTTGGCGATTTCCTGAAAATGCGCGTCGATGGCATAAAGCCGCACCCCATCGTGGATGGCGATGGCGGCGATGAGCACGTCGAGCCAGGGGACGGTGAGACCTTTTCCCCGGAGCCGCCAGGCGAGGGCGACGGCGCGGTCCCAGTCATCCTCGCGGCACGGGCGGTAAGGAATCACGGAGAAGCGTTTGCCGAGCAGCGCGCGTTCCTCCAGACGCGCCCCGCCGAGCACTTCCAGGCGGACCGGCGAGCACCACTGGGCCTCATAAGCTTCGAGCAGTCCCTCCACGGCCAGCTTCACCCGCATGTCGCCATTCCGGCGGAGGCTCTCGATCCAGGCGGATGAATCCACAAGTACCATGGCGGCTCAGTCCTGGTAGAGGGGTGGGACCGGATTGGCCGAATCAAAACCCGCCGTATCCGCCGCCGGGGCAGGGTAGTCAAAGACCCCTTCCCGAATCATCCGGCCGAATTCCCGCGCCTGCTTGCGGCGCACGAACTCCGTGACCGCCCGCGCCACCGCCGGACTCTTGTTCTTGTCCCCGGTGATCTTCAGCAACTCCGCCAAGACGTCATCCTCGATGTCCACCGTGATTCTCATGGAGGCATCCTATCCCCAATTTGAATCAATTCAATTCAAATTTTGCATCATTTTGAGGATGGTTTGCTCAATTGGCGTGCTCGACCGCAAGAGCCAGAAACAAATGGTGGCCACAGAGGTGTTTAAAGCGGCTGGATTTCCACTACCACTCCCGATCGACAGGGGGCAGTTAGGAAACAGGATTCGGTCTTCCATCCCATACGGACGGCTCTAACGTAAAGCGGAATTTTTCTTCGATGAAAACACTCCAATCCTCGCGCGGAGAGGGGCTTCTTCTTCACACAGGTCCGCCCGTCTCCGCACCCGCATCGGCCGCGGTGACACCCTGTCCTGAAAGTTCATCGGATTGTGCTCATGAGCGGCCAGTTGCCTTCCTCCAAGCTGCGAGAGGTCAAGTGATGATCATGGGACCGCGAGTTTCCTAACTCGCCGCCCATGGGATGTGAAAGGAATGGCCACAAGGGCATCTCTTTCGCTTCTCATGGACATGCGAGTCGCAGACTCGCGATCCCAGACCGGCATCAGCCAAGTATCATCTCTTCAAGCCGCTTCGCGGAAACTTTTCCCAACAGCGGGATGTCGGGCGCGAAGAGCGAGATCCGGTATTCCTCGAGCGCCCAGCCGTGCGGCCAGAGGCGCGGGTCTTCCGGCTTGGCGGTCCACTTTTGAAACCACGGCTGCCAGAGGCGGCGCAGGCGGTCCATCTTTTCCAGATCCTTGACGATGGGCAGCGATGACAGTCTCCCTAACCGCGAACGGATCGCCCGCAACCGCCGTGGATACTCGCGCAGGCCGTTGAAGCCGGCGCGCCAGGCGAAGCGCCCGCGGAACAACCATGCCAACTGCTCTTCAAGATCCTCCGCCACTTCGCCGAGGTTGCGGTCGTTGCGGTGGGCGGCGATCCAATTCCGGATGTCGGGCAGGATTTCATGAATCTCATCGAGGCTCTTGCCGATGACCGCCGCGGACTCATACCAGCGCCCGCGCGCCTGCTCGGTCAGCATTTTGAAATCGTCCGGCGATCTTGGAAATACCCGGCCCGCCGCGCCTTCCGCCGCCAGCAGGAACAAATCATCCATCGTCGTTCCGCCGACTCCGAGGCGCGGCATTTCGACCTTCGCCATCAGGCCTAACGGGAACTTTTTCTTGAGATAATTCACCTGCTCGCCGTGCGCCAGGCAGAGCAGCCGCGCACCGCCCGCGCGGTGGGATTCGGCGGCTTCCGCCAAACAGGTGAAGGCGCGCACGCCCACCGAATTCCCCTCGTCCACCAGCGCGGGGAAGGCCGCGCCGCCGGGCGTTTCCACGCGCTCCGGCAGGCTTTCGCCGTCCCAGGTGCTGAGGCCCTTGCGTTCGATGTCGGCGTTGGCCACGGCTTCGAAACGGACGCGCATGCGGTCGGCAAGTTGCAATTTCAGGACCGCCAGATCCACGCCCATCGCCAATTCCTGCGCGTCGTCGTCGCAGACCCAGATCTTGGTCACCAGCTCGGGCGGCAGCTTGGCGACGTCGTATTCGCCGACGGGGACGTAGGCACCGTTGCGATCCTTCAGGTGTTCGGAGAGAGCTTGATAGATCGAGCGGTCCTTGGGGGCGAAACTCCACAGTTCGGCGAAACTTTCCGCCGCGGGACCGATCGGCTGGCAGACCCGCCGGTAGTCCTTGGGCAGCGAGCGCAGCAGGATTTCCGCGCGCTCGCGCAGGTTCCCATCCACGCCCCAGGCGGGCAGCCAGTCGGGGAGTTTCGGCAGCTGGTCGACATGCACGCCGAGCGTCACGCCGTCGTCGCGCTCGCCCTGCGCGGTGTGATAGTAGAGCGAGTATTCCTGACCGCCGTGGGTGATGCCGTCGGGGAAACCCGCGAGGCCGAGGTATTCGAGATCCTCGTCCACCACATCGCCGACGCCGAGCATCAGCACGTCTTCGTTTTTCTCCAGCCACTTGTGAAACGCGGCGGCGGTGTTGATGTCCTCCGGGATGCGCTCTTCGTAAAACCGCAGCACCGCCTCGTCGCTCCACAGCCCGCCCGGGCGGCGGAGTTTCTGTTCGATGGCCTCGATTTCGCCGCGCATTTCGAGCACGTGGTCGAGGAACTTGCAGCGCTTGCGCAGGCCGTTGCCGATGATGCCTTCCCGCAGGAAAATATTTCTAGCCGCCTTGGCATCCACCCGGCCGTAATGCACGCGCCGCCCGGCCACCACCGGCAGGCCGCCGCAGATCACGGTTTCCTTGCCATACACCGCGCCCTGGTTTTCGTCCCAATGCGCCTCGCCGTATTTGCTTTTGCAAAGGTGCGGCGCCACCTGCTCGACCCACGCCGGATCGATCCTGGCAACCCGCCGCGCCCACAGCCGCGTGGTCTCGACGAGCTCCATCGCCATCAGCCACTCGAAGCGTTTCGGGATGCCGAACAGGCCGGATCCCGGGAACACCGCGAAAAATCCGCCGTTGGCCGCACGGTAGGTTTTCGACTCCCGATCCCACAAGCCGAACTGCCGCGGCACGCCGGATAGTAGCGCCTTGTGAATCGTCGAGTAACCGGCCGGCGTGGAAATTCCCGCGCCGATTTCTCCGATCTTGAGCTGCCACTCGCGCTCCAGCAAATCCGCGAGCTCGTCGCGCACGTTCGCCCACTCCATCACCCGCCGGGCGTTGAGAAACGCCGGGCCGCAGAATTTCCGCAGGGCGTTGCGCTGCCAGCGGCCGCGGTTGTCGCGGAATTTTCCGACGTCGCCCCAGAGGCGGAGCAGTGAGATGAAATCGCTGTCGCCATCCTTCCAGCGGGCGTGCGCCGCATCCGCCTCGCGGGTTTTTTCCGCCGGGCGCTCGCGCGGGTCGCTCGACTCCAACGCGGCGACGATGGGCAGAACTTCGGCGAGGCAATGTTCCTTGCGCGCTTCGATCAACATCCGCCCGAGCCGCGGATCGACCGGCAAACGCGCGATTTGGCGTCCAGAGTCGGTGAGGTGTTTGTCCTTATCGAGCGCCCCCACTTCGCGCAGCGTGCGGTAGCCTTCGGAGACCGCTTTCGGCGCGGGTGGATCGAGAAACGGAAACTCGTCGATTTCCGGCAAGCCCAGCGCCTTCATTCGCAAAATCACGCCCGCCAGCGAGCTGCGGCGGATTTCCGGATCGGTGAATTCCGGGCGCTCGGTGAGTTCGGTCTCCTCGTAAAGCCGCACGCAGACGCCATCCCGAACACGGCCGCAGCGGCCCTTCCGCTGGCGCGCGCTGGCCTGGCTCACCGCCTCGATCTGCAAGCGCTGCACGCCCTTCCCCGGACTCCAGCGGCTGACCCGCGCCACCCCGGAATCGATCACGCAGGCGATCCGCGGAATTGTGAGAGAGGTCTCCGCGACGTTGGTTGCCAGAATCAGGCGGCGTTTGTTTCCCGGATTGAAGACGCGTTGCTGGTCGCCGAGACCCAGCCGGGCGAACAACGGCAAAACCTCGGTCCCGCGATACTGCCGGCCGTCCAACACGTCCGCGCACTCGCGGATTTCGCGCTCGCCGGGCAGGAAAATCAGCACATCGCCGTTGGGTTCCACGTCGCCGAGGTAATCGACCGCCCGCGCGACATGCTGCGGCAGATCCTCGTCCTCGAAGGGCGGCAGGAAAAACTCCGCCACCGGAAACATCCGCCCGGGCGCTTCGATCACCGGGGCCGGCACGCCATCGATCGTGAAAAACTCCGAGAACGACCCGGCATCCAGCGTCGCCGAGGAAATCACCAGTTTCAGATCCTTGCGCCGGTCCAGCAGCCGCCGCACATAACCTAACAAAAAGTCGATGTTCAGCGAGCGCTCGTGCGCCTCATCGAGAATCAACGCCTCATACTGCCGCAGATCGCGGTCGCCCTGCGTCTCCGCCAGCAGGATGCCGTCGGTCATGAACTTGATCCGCGTCTCGCGCGAAGTCTTGTCCTCGAAGCGCACCTGATAGCCGACGTAATCGCCCAGCGGCACCTGGAGTTCCTCCGCCACCCGCTTCGAAACGCTGGCCGCCGCGATCCGCCGCGGTTGGGTGCAGCCGATCCGGCCGCCATCCATCCCCAGCGCCTCCGCCACCATTTTCGGCAGCTGGGTGGTTTTCCCCGAGCCCGTCTCGCTGACCACCACCACCACCGGATGCGCCCGGACGGCGGCAAGGATCTCCTCCCGGTGTTCGACCACCGGCAGTTCCTGCGGATAATTCCATTTTCCCGAGAAGATGCTCATTTGAAATCCAGCGCCGTCGCCCCGCACTGCATGAGCCGCGGGGCCTTCACTTGTCGAGCTTCATGAAAACTCCGCAAGCGATTCCAGCCCGATTTGGCAAACCCGCGATGGACGCTTCAGGCAATTCCCGCTTCACTCCGCGCCACGATGCGTTCACTCATTCATCTTCTGGATAAAAACAAAGTCTGGGCCAACTCGATCCATGCCAATGATCCGGATTTTTTCCGCAATCTCGCCAACCAGCAGCATCCGGAATATCTCTGGATCGGCTGCTCGGACAGCCGGGTGCCCGCCAACCAGATCACCGGACTCGCCCCGGGAGAAATTTTCGTCCACCGCAATGTCGCGAACGTCGTCGCGGAGACCGATTTCAATGTGCTCGCCGTCATCCAATACGCTGTGGATGTCCTCAAAGTCCGGCACATCATCGTTTGCGGCCACTACGGCTGCGGCGGGGTGAAGGCCGCTTTGGAAAATTTCCGCCACGGGATGATCGACAACTGGCTGGCCGGCATCCGCTCGCTCAGCCGCGTCCACCGCCAGGAACTCGCCGCCCTCGATCCCGAGGCCGCCGTCGACCGCTTGTGCGAACTCAACGTGCTCGCCCAAGCCCGCCACGTCGCCCGCACCACCATTCTCGAAGACGCCTGGGAGCGGGGTCAGGAGATTTCCATCCACAGCTGGATTTACCGCTTGAACGATGGCATCATCACCCCGCTGCGGCCCCACATCCGGAAACCACTGCTGTTTTCCACCTTGGATGGGCTGCCAG
>JBIPMR010000741.1:0-2903 GCA_044369025.1 Luteolibacter sp. | reverse complement strand
TCGGCGGCCAGGTTTCCGGGGCTTTCGGCGTCACCAAGCTGGGTGCCGGCACGGCCACCCTCTCTTCCTCTGCCAACGACTACACCGGCAACACCACCGTTACCGCCGGGACGGTGCTGCTCGGTGCCAACAACGTCATCCCTCACGGCGCTGGCGGCGTCGCTGGCAACGTCGTGGTGAATGGCACCCTCGACCTCAACGGCAAAAGTGATTCCATCAACGGCCTGTCGGGCAGTGGTGTCGTCGATAACACCGGTGCCGCGACCTCCACCCTCTTGGCCGGTAACAACGGCCAGACCAGCACCTTCAGCGGGGTCATCCAGAGCACCACGGGAAATATCAACCTCACCAAAACCGGCGGCGGCACCTTGACCCTCAGCGGCGCGAACACCTTTACCGGAGCCACCAGCGTCATCGCCGGCACTCTTGCCCTCGACAACACATCGGCGCTGGGGAATACCACCGGGATTTCGTTGTCTGGAGGAGCCACGCTGTCACCCAGCCTGACCGGAATCAACATCACCGCAGCGATTACCCTGGGCACCACCGGCACCGATGCCACCATCACGGCACCTAACGTTGCCGGAGTTGGCACCACCGCCTTCCCGGTCACCCTCAGCGGCTCGATCAGTGGTAACGGCAATTTGATTCTAAGCGGCGTCAGCACCACCAATGCCTACGGAAACATCAATCTTGACGCTGCCAGCAACTATGCGGGTTCCACACTGATCACCACAACCGCTGCCAACAACAATGCGAATATCTTCGTCAATCTCGGCGTCGACAACGCACTGCCGGTGACCACGGTAGTGACCTTGGATGGCGGCAACGGCACAGGCGGCGGTCGGTTTACTGAACTCGATCTGAACGGCCAAAACCAAACCCTCGCCGGGCTAACCAACGTCACGGAATTGGCCCTCCGGACCCAACGGGTCACCAGCGCCGCGGCCGCGACCCTGACCATCAACGACAGCGAAAGCCTCCGCACTTATTCCGGACAAATCAACGGCGCCATCAGCCTGGTCAAGAGCAACGTCGGAACCTGGACCCTCTCCGGTGCGAAAACCTACACCGGCACCACCACCATCACCGGCGGCACGCTGGCATTGGGATCAAGCGACGTTCTCCCGACCACGCCCGTCTCCATCGGCGGCGGCACCCTCAGCATTGGACCGGCCTTCACCGACACCGTCGGAGCGCTCGCCCTCACCAGCGCCGCCACCATCAACCTGGGTGACAACACCTCGGCCTTGGTCTTCGCCGATAGCAGTCTTGAAACCTGGAGCGGCCCGCTCAATCTAACCGGAAGCTTCGTTTCCGGCGCGTCCCTCCGCTTCGGCGACGGCACCGGCACCGGCCTGACCCCCGCCCAGCTTGCCAGCATCTCCGCCACCGGATTCACCGGCTTTGCCCTGAATGGCACTGGTTTCCTCACCGCCACCCCCTCTGCGGGTGGTTTCTCCGCGTGGATCACCGGCACCTTTGCCAACGGCAGCGTTCCCGGTGACCAACAAGGACCCAACGACGACTTCGACAAAGACGGCATCAGCAACCTCGTCGAATACGCCATCGCCGGCCAAGATCCGACGCTGTCCAACGCCTCCATCGGCAGCTTCACCGCCGGCACCCTCAGCTTCACCAAGCGGGATGCCACCAGCGGCCTCACCTACGCCATCCAGGAATCCACCGACCTTGGCCTCGCCGATGACTGGACGGAGGTCACCGGCGGAACCTATGTGAATGATGCAACCACCATTGCCTACACCCTCACCCCCGGCACCCCGGCGAAAAACTTCGCCCGCCTCAAGGTGATCTCGAACTGAGCGGCGGCAGCAGTCCATTCCCGCTACAGGCGTAAGAACCGCCTGTAGCGGCGTCTCTATGAGCGTCGCGCCCGTGAAAATGCGCGAAGCCTCTTCACACGGGCCGCTTCCTCCACTTGCACCCCCATGAAGACCCGCCTGACCCCGAATCACCCTTACCACCGTCGACGCGGCTTCACCCTCACCGAGTTGCTGGTGGTGATCGTCATCATCGTCGTGCTCGCCGCCCTCTCCATCACCGGAATTCAAAGAATGCGGGACGGGGCGGACAAGGTGACCAGCAGCCGCAACCTCTCCCAGCTCCAGTTCGCCAACGCCTCCTACGCCGCCGACCACAACGGCGTATATGTCCCGCTCTATGCGACCAACGACGAGGGCGCGCGGACCGGATTCTGGTATCAGGACCCGACTTATCTCAGCTACCTCATCGGCGACGTGAGTGATGCCGCAGGCAAGCCGGTCCGGGCGGTTCCGCCCGCGTATCTGGACTCGAAGGTCTATCGCGCGCGCAAGTCGATGTATTACAGCATGGCGGCGTCCTTCGGGATGTCCGAGAGCGGGCTGATGGGCAGGACCGGCCCTAACGTGAAGGCCGCCCATTCGATGAACCAGATTCCCAATCCCGCCGGAGCCATGGCTTTCGCCACCGCCACGGATTACCGCGTCGGCTACAACGCCCGCTTCGCTTGGGCCGATGAACAACCCCGCACTGCGAGTGCCATCGCATATCGACATGCCGAAACGGCGGTCATCGTCTATTTCGACGGCCACATCGCCGCGGTGAGCAAGGGCGACATCAAGGAGATCGACAGCTCCCGCGGCGGTAAGAACCATGCGTTCTGGAATCCCCGGGCGGACTGAAAAAGCACGGGTGACCCTCACGCTCGAGCGGAACGCTCGCGTCGTGCCTGTGAAAACGCGCGAAGCCTCCTCACAAGGCGCCGCGCTCGGGCTTTATCGCGGCCGACATCGCAGATAGGCCTGAATTCAGCAATGAGAACCCCGAATCCGCGGAAACCACGGAACCTCAAAGAGCGGGAGCTGTGCCGGTCGTCACCCTGAAGATGGGCGGCATCAACC
>JBIPMR010000740.1:0-2907 GCA_044369025.1 Luteolibacter sp. | reverse complement strand
TCCCAGCGGGTGAACCTCAAAGGCGCGCGTTCCGGCGGAGGCACCTTCAACATCTTCTCGCCCTCCAATCTGGGCACCGAGGGCCGCGTCTATCTGGATGGCGCATCGGCCGGATGCACCGGCACCGTGAACCTCTCCGGCGGCGCGACCGCACCCGGAAACGCCGGCCGGATTGCCTTCCGCGCCAACGGCGGATCATTCAACGGCTTCGGCAGCGCGAAGCTGAACCTCGCCGGCATCGATCTGTTCACCACCAACAATTCCGGTGGCAACACCTATGCCATCGGCCAACTCAGCGGTGACGCCAACGCCCGCCTGCGCAGCAACTATGTCGGTGGTTCCACGACCTGGTCGATCGGTGGCCTGAACACCAGCTCCACCTTCGCCGGTAGGATCCTGGACGGCACCGCGGTCACCCACCTGACGAAAACCGGTTCCGGCACGCTCACTCTATCCGGAGCTAGCAGCTACTCCGGAGCGACCGCCGTGAACAACGGGAAACTGTTCCTTTCCGGCTCACTCGGAAACACGGCGGTCACCCTCGCCAGCGGCGCGACACTCGCCGGCAGCGGCCCCATCGGCGGCACCGTCACCGCGCAGTCAGGCGCCACGCTCGCTGGCGTTTCCACCATCTCCGGTCTCACCACCTTGTCCGGCGGCGCTGCGGTCACGCCAGGCAACCTGCCGGGCGAAAGGGGAGTGATCACGGCGGCCGGCGGCTTCACCATCACGGGTTCCGGAACCCTGGTGTTCGATCTATCAAACTCGCCGGCTGGAAACAACGACCGCATTCACGTGACGGCAGGCAACGGCTATCTGGGCGGCCTGACGAACACGTTTCAAATCAACCTGGCGGACGGCGTGCTTGGAGCCGGAACCTACAAGCTGATCGACTGCGCTGCGGGCGTTCCCCTCAACGTGCAGTATTCCAACACGGACATGGTGCTGCAGCTCAACGCCCCGGCCACCACGCGGCAAAGTTTTGGCATGCAACGCAGCGCCAGCGGCACGGCCGCCGGATCGGTGCGGCTCAATGTCACCAACGACGCCGGCTCGCTCGTCTGGACCGGCGCGAACGGAAGCACCTGGGACCTCAACACCACCGCGAACTTCTCCGGCGGCCCGTCCGGCGACAACAAGTTCTACAATCTCGACAAGATCGATTTCACCGACAGCGCCGGCAATGGAAATGTGACACTGGTCGGAAACCTTCAACCGCGCGAACTGGTCGTCTGGAATCAGGTTCGGGACTATGTTTTCAATGCCGCCGCCGGCGCGATCGTTGGCAGCGGATCGCTGGTGAAAACCGGCGGTAAATCTCTAACGATCGCCGCCTCGGGCAGCGGCAACACCTACACCGGCGGAACCATTCTCCATGACGGAACGCTGGCCGTCTCCGGCAACAACCCGCTGGGCGCGGGGACGATCACGATGAACCGCGGCACCCTGGCGCTGCCGAATGCCCCGACTTTTCTGCCCAATTCCATGGTCTTCAGCGGCAACAGCGCGATCACCTCCAGCAATTCCGGGAATTCCTCCATCGTCAACTCCACCACCGCCACCTTCTCCAGCAGCGGCCAGGCAAACGTGAGTCTGGCAGGCTTGAACGGCATCCTGAGCATCAACGGATCGATGAGCGGTTTCAGCGGGTCCCTCTCCCTCGGCAACAGCTCGGGAACGGTCCGGCTCAACTCCAACTCGGCCGGTTCCAGTGATGTGAATTTCGGCAGCGCGAACGCCCTGTTCGATCTCGGAAGCGCCGGCGCAGCGCTCAACAACCGCAACGGCAATCTAACCATCCAAGTCGGCGCCCTCGCCGGCGGCTCTAACACGAAGCTGCGCGGCCGCCAGACCGACAGCGGCCCGACCGCGACGACCTACGTGATCGGCGCGCTCAACACGGACACGACCTTCGCGGGATCGATTCACAGCGATGGCGATTTGCTCGGCGTCAACATCGTCAAGACCGGCAGCGGCAAGTGGCGCTTGAGCGGAAACTCCAACTTCGCCGGCTCGCTGGAGATCGATGCCGGCACCGTGGAACTTTCGGGATCGCTGGCCTGCACGGCGGGCGCCGATTTGAACAACACCGCGTCCCTCATCCTGGCCGGCGGCACGCTCGCGGTGGACAGCCTCGAAATCGCCGCCGGCGCGGCGCTCTCGGGCAACGGAACCATCGCCGGCGAGTTGCTCAACCAAGGCACCATCACCAGCACCAGCGGCACGCTGGCCGTCACCGGCTCGGTGGTGAACAACGGAACCATGCGCCTGATGCGCGGCAGCCAGCTTTCCGCAGCCGGTTCCTTCCAGAATTATGGAATCCTCGATCTTCTAACCGCCTCGGGCGGGCTCCCTCAGAACCTCGAAAACTTCGGCGTCGTGATCGATTCCAGCGGCCTGCAAGTCATCGATGCGAGCATCCAGGGCGCGGATTTCGAGTTGAGAATCATGACCTACAGCGGTCATATCTATCAATTCGAGCGCAGCCCGACGATGGCGGCCGGTTCCTGGTTGCCGGTCGGCGCGCCGGTGGCGGGCAATGATTCGGAAAAAACCTTCCTCCACCTCGGCGGCGCGTCGGGAACCCGGCGTTTCTATCGGGTTGCGATCGATCCTTGAAATTTCCACCCCGCCTCTGGTGGTGCTGGCGGGGGCGGTTGGGTTTTTCCAGAAGACCTTGGCTTGAGCGTGGGCCGCGCGGTTTTTCCGGAATCCATTAACCCGGCGGGGGTATCGACACGCGCGGAATCAAAGCCTAGGTTCTCCGGTTGCTCCCGGAAAATTCGTGGCGGCATGATCCCCAAACCCCGCATGCGCCTCCACCCGCCAAACGCCCACCGCGCCATGACCCGCAGGTTATTCCAATTCGTGGCCATCTGGCTCGCCTTCACCCTGACGGCGACGGGC
>JBIPMR010000739.1:0-2910 GCA_044369025.1 Luteolibacter sp. | reverse complement strand
ACCAAGCGGAACCCTACCGCCAGCTCCTTCTTGGCCGGGTCCGGCTTGAACTCGACCGAGCTGGCCGCCACTTTGGCCGATTGCGCCAGACAGGGAGCCCCGGCCAAAAACAACGCGATGCCGCCAACCCCGATCACATCCCTGATGCCCGTCCACTTGATGGTGTTTTGTCTCATGATTTGCCGTATTTTATGAAATTTTGTGAGTCCCGCACTCCGCATCTTATCGGATTTCAGACGCGATGAATGATCATGACCTGATTGGGCCCTAGCTAACATCCCGCCTGAGCCACCGACAAGCACCATCTAGCGGCTATCCGAAGAAATCCGCAAACCCACCCGGCTCGCGGTTTCACTGGCCTGGCGGGGTGCAGCGTGGTTGAGGCGTCTCGCCGCAGACCGTTACCGGAGCGTCCCGCTCCGAGTCTTTGTTCACATCGGATGCTGGATTTGGAAACATTGCATGAATGACCGCGGGACGGCAGGTGATACTTCCGCTCTGCGGCTTGCTCTGCTGGCCTAGGAGATGGGTTGGAGAATAAGGCGGAAGCCTAAATCATCGTTCTTATAAGTGGGGTCGTTGTAATCACGACCCGCGACGCGACAGCGGTATGCGTCGTTAGCCCAACTGCCTCCCCGCAATACCCGGCATAAACCCGAAACTGGTCCCGCCGGATCAATTACAGCACTGCCGGGAAACTTCCCGTAGAAATCCGCACACCATTCCCAGACATTTCCGAGCATGTCGGTCAGACCAAAACTATTTGCCTGCCTCATGCCGACGGGGTGCGTCATTCCGGAGCTGTTCCTGAAATACCATGCCACACCCTCCAATCTTCCGCCCGAATCTTCGTGAATCCCGCCACTCCAAATATCACGGGAACACTCCGCGACTCCCGCGCGGCACGCATATTCCCACTGCGCCTCGGTGGGTAGATGAAAATGGGCGTCGAGACTGCCACTGCCGTTCAGTTTGCCAAGGAAACCTCCTCTGCTGTTTTTTACCCCACATACCTCAAGCCAGCTTATATTCTCTACAGGGTGATGGCTCCATTTCATCAACTCATTCCTGTAGGCTCTCATCAACTCATTCCTGTAGGCATCGGGGTTCAACCGCGTCTTTAGGTCGATTCTGCCAAAATTACTTGGATGCGTTCCCATCACCGCGAGCCACTGCCCCTGCGTCACCGGATATTTCCCCATCCAGAAACCCCGCGTGATTTCCACCCGGTGCTGGGTTTCATCCTCCCGCCGTCTCACCTCACCCTCCGGACTTCCCATCAGGAATTCCCCCGGTGGGATCCAACACATGCGGATCTTGCAGCCTTCCACCAGATCGAAATCCCGCTCCTCGCCGGGGCGATGTTCCGGCGGATCCACAACCTGTCGCTCCGGCGAATAGGAAGCTGCCGCCACGAGCGGCCGAATCTGCGGTGCAACAGTCGCTGCGGAAGCCACTGCTGGCCGAGCTTGCGCGACGGGTGCCGCCAGCGCGGCCAGCCACTCCCCCGCATCCTGCCAGCGGTCGCGCGGATGGAGGGCGAGCGCCCGGTCGATGCTGCCGAGAAACCCCGCCGAGTGCTCCTGCAGAAGTTCGTCGCGGGCCGCCAGCGCTTGCCATGGATCATCGAAAACCCGGTCGTTCGCCTTCGGCAGCGTCTGGCCGGTCATCGCCTTCACCAGCGTGCCGCCCAAGGCATACAAATCACTCCATGGCCCGACGTTACCGCGGGATTGTAACTGTTCGAACGGCGTATAGCCGGCACTCTCCACCACCGTCATCGACCGCTCGCTCAAGCGCTGCCGCGCCGAGCCAAAGTCGATCAACACCGGAATGCCCTCGTGCGTGATCAGGAGATTCCCCGGCTTGATGTCGCGGTGATAGATCCCGCGGTCATGCAGGTAGGAAAGCGCCTTGAGGACGCGCGACAGCAGGCCTTTGAGTTCCTCCTCGGCAAAGGCGGGATTCTGCCCGCCACGCTCCCGGATCAAGTCATCCAAGGTCAATCCCTCCACGAACGGCATCACGAAATACGCCGTGCCGAAGGCCTCGAAGCTCCGCAACACCCGCACGATCCCCGGGTGGTCCAACGACGCCAGCATCGCCGCCTCCTTGGAAAAGTTCTCCAGCGACCACCGGAAATTCTCCGCATCCTCGCCCTGCGAATGGCGCGGCGCGACCGTTAACGAATGCGTGTCCCGGAAACAAAACTGCACCGGCAGGTTTTCCTTGATCACCACCTGTCGGTCCAAGCGGACGTCCCGCGCCAGATAGGTGATCCCAAAACCGCCGCTGCCGAGCACCCGCTCGATGATGAACTCCTCGACCCGGGTGCCGGGAGGGAGGGCTTGATTGCTGACGGGGGAGGATTCCATGAATGTCTTTCTCAAACCTGTATCTATCGGCTGGCAGCCCGCTTGCCAAGGGCGGAGTGCTCAATGCTGTCAGCTTCGTTCAAAAGAATCAGAAAATCGAACCGCAGATGGACAGGATGGACGCAGATGGACAGAGAGAAAAACCAATCTTGATCTGCGTTCTTGATCTGTGTCTATCCTGTTCATCTGCGGTTAAAAAAATCTTAATCTGACAGTATTGGGCGGATTCCGGTTTCCCCTGTTTCAAAGGCGGCGCTTGACGCTGGGCCGGAGAATAGGGGTGCCCATGAAATCGATTCCCTACTCTCGAAATGTCGGCCTTCGACCATATTGTGTCATGTCGCCAAACGACCACCTTTCGGCTTGTCGGCGTTCGGCGACTTTGCCACGAGTGGTGTATGGAAGTTCACAGTGTGCGGGAGTTGGCAGCAGTGATCCGCAGTCTGCGGCAGGAAAAAGGCTGGACTCAGGCCGCCCTAGCCCGCGAGGCCGGGGTCGGGCGCGAGTGGGTGATTCATTTGGAAAAGGCGCGGCC
>JBIPMR010000737.1:0-2912 GCA_044369025.1 Luteolibacter sp. | reverse complement strand
CAACTGGCAGCCGGACGCGCGGCAGGTGAGTCCATTGAACGTGGTCACGGGCGACGGGCGGACGGCGTTTCTCGCAAGTCTGAACGGCCAGAATGCCAGCGCGCCGTTGACGCTGTTCGTCGCGGATGTGGCTGCCGGGTCGGATAGCACCCTGGACAGCTGGAGCATGACGGTGTCCGCGGTGTCGGCGGTGCCCGAGCCCGGCGGCCACCTCGCGCTGGCGGGACTGGTCGGCGGCGGATTGCTGCTGCGCCGCCGCGCGGGCCGCCGAGACGTCGGTGCTCCCAGATGACGTCCCCGTCGCCCGGAGACTGCGGCGGACAACGAGAAGACGTCCCGACGTTCCCGTCGGCATTTCCACTCACGTGCCGACGGGGGCATCGGCGCTCCCAGTCATTGGCATCCCGCCCCACAATGCGGATTCAGCATGGATTTTGCCGGATTGGTCAAAACGATGTGGAAGTTCCGCCGACCCTTGGAAACTGTTCTGGAAGTCCCACTGAAAAACATGATTGCACCAAAGTGTCTGGCAATTTTCCTCTTCGCCCTTCCCTCCGTCCACGCCTCCACGGTTTTCACGATTCTGGATCAATACACCAATGACGTGCCGACGGGCACCACCTATCAGAAACTCACCCACTACACCCAATATGTAGACGCCGGATCCGTGGACGCATCGCCCTTCGTGATCGACATGCGCACCCCTCACGCAGGCGGGATCCTATTCTACGGTTCAACGGAGCTGAATTCCAAAGAGCAGGCCAACACCTTCCGGCTGACTTCGACAACGGGGCTCTTCGATTTCATTTCGTTCAATCTGCAGGGTTTGGAAGGGAATGTGGATGAGAGGACGGCGACGTCGATCCCGAAGATCACCATCAGCTCGAGCACCGGACTCTCGCGGTCGTTTTCCGCAACAGTAGATTCTTTCGTGTCTGGGGATGATGTCTTCTATTCCTACAGCTTCTCCGATTCCGGGGTGAAGGAGATGAATTGGGATGGCGTCGAGTGGGTGGATTTCACGACCGAATACACCAAGGCGAAAACCTCGGATTTTGTTTTGGAAACAGGCATTTCGGCGGTTCCGGAGCCTGCATCCGCGATGGTTGGAGTCCTGCTGGCGCTCGGGTTCGTCACGCATCGGCGTCCAACGAGGACGGTCATCTGACCGCCTGTGGGCAAACGAGGAACCGGTGGATTCATACCGCCGCGCGGCTCGGGTGCCGCGGGCCGGTCGGGGGCCGGTGCCACGCCGGGATTCCCGCCCCATGTCCGACCCACGCGCATGGGCGGTCGCCGGATCGCATCGTAGCCCGTCCGATGCCTCAGTAGCAGCGACGAGTTGCTGGCTGGTGCATCGGAGATCTCGCGCTTGTTCAGCTCCATGCGGCCCCGCCGCATCGCTTTTTCCATTCCAAGTGGCCGGTGGGATGGGAGAACGTCCGCTTTCCATGGTATCCGAGGGGGGGTGCCTTGACCCCGCAGAATAAGAAGCCGGTTCCTCGCGAGCTTGTTCGTGAAGGTGGCGCCGCAAGGAATGGATCCCACGGTGGATGGCCATGAGACGACCCGCGACGCAAGGTGCGAGTGCGACGGAGTGCAAGATGTGCACGACCCATGGTCTTTTAACATCCTCGTCGCCGGGTTTTCGCGCAATAATTCCTGCGTTCCATGCGACGTCTCATCAAAGGAGTGAATACGGGGAAATGCCGATGGGTCGTTCCCAACGGGCGGTGGCTTCCTGCGGGGTTCCCGGGACCGCCGCGATGGCGGATTCAGGGGGGATCCGGTTTGCCTGCTGCCTCCGTGCGGTTGCGGGCTGTCGATCTCATCTCCTTGATGGGGTTCGGGGCCGCGATGGCCCAGGGTGCCGATGGCCTCGCTCCAATGACGGTCACCGGCGACAAGCTCACCGGCCAAGCGCAGGAGGCCGCGGGCTCCGTGAGCGTGCTGGGGCCGGAGCAACTCGCGGCCTTGCCGCCGGGTGCGGGCACCTATCAGGATCTGCTCGCCCTCGCCGCCGGTGCTTATGCGGGCAATCCCGGCGTGGGGACTTTCAGCCTGCGCGGGCTCAATCAGGACAATGTTTTCGGATATCTGGGAACGGGCTCCAACGCGCTGATCAACGTCATGATGGACGGCGCGCCCCTTTCGCCCTCGACCCTGCGCTATTTGCCGCCGGTGCTGTGGGATCTTGCGGGCGGGGAAATCCTGCGCGGCCCGCAGTCCTTGTCCCACGGTCCCAATTCCATGGGAGGGGCGCTGCTCCTGCAGTCCCGCCCGCCGGGCTTCGATGCCGATGGCAAGGCGCTCGCGGAGGTCTCCGAGGATGGCGGCTTGCGCTTCGGCTTGGCGCAGGATTTCGTCCTGCTGCCGGAAGAGCTGGCGCTGCGGGTGTCCTATCTGCACCAGCAAAGCGATGGTCATGAAACCAATCGCTACTTTGACGACGATGAGTTTGGTGCAACCCGCCGCGATTACCTGGAGGCGCGCCTGCGCTGGCATCCGGCGAAAAACAAGGACAGCACTTTTGACTTGTCCCTGGTGCGCGATCGCTTGCGCGGCAATCCCTTCGCGATGGTCGTGGAGAAACCGGGCGGCAGCCTGTTCCAACGCGAGACCTCGCTGAACTACGATGCGGCCTATCCGGCGGACCGCCTGGCGACCACCCTGAAGGCGACGGTCGCCCTGCCGCAGGATCTGGAGCTGAAATCCGTCACCTCGGTGCAGCGGCTCGATATCGATCAATCCTACGACCTCGACGCTTCATCCGTGCTGAACTGGCGGATTGCCGGCTTCAGAAATGAGACGCGTTTCAGCGAGGATCTTTTCTTGGCCAGCCCGAAGGGCCGAATGCAATGGATCATCGGGGCCTACGCCGAGCACAGCGAATACAACTTCGGCAGTTCGGG
>JBIPMR010000738.1:0-2912 GCA_044369025.1 Luteolibacter sp. | reverse complement strand
CCCTGCGGAGAAGAACGGCGCATGCATGTTGCTCATTTCCGGCGGTGGTTATCAGAATTGCTGCGACGGGGAGTGGATTGACCGGGTCGCGAAAAAGCTAACCGGACTCGGGTTCGTTTGCGTGAACCTCACCTATCGGACGCCGCGCCCCCAAGGACTACCAATCTATCAGAGCGCGTGGGAGGACGGTCAACGCGCCGTTCGGCTCGTCCGCAGCGAGGCGCAAAAACGCGGGTTCGACCCGGAGAAGATAGGCGCGTTCGGATTTTCCGCGGGGTCGCACCTGACGGTCCTGCTTGCGACGAGCGCGCTCACGCCGGCTTACGGGGCGATCAACGACCTCGACCAGCTTCCGTGCCATCTCAATTGGGCGGTGCCGATTTACACCGCCTATGCGCTAACAGACGGGCTCACCGGCCCCAACACGCGCGACGGCGATGCAATCGACGCCAAGCTTTCGGACGTGTTCAAGTTTGACGCGAAGACCTGCCCAATGGCCCTCTTCCACGGCGGGACGGACGCCTATTCGCCGAATGGTTCCACGCAGATTTACCGCCAACTCCGCCGGATGAAAATCCCGACCGAGATCCATCTCTTCGCGGACCGTCCCCACGGTTTCATGGGCGACGCTGGCAAGGGCGAGGAAGGCACCGCCTACGACCACTGGCTTGACCGCGTCACCGAGTTTCTCCGCCAGATGAATTTCGACGGACGCCTCGGTGCGGAAGAAGATCTGATGGCCCGCTATCCAAACGACGACGCGCGTGGCGAATACCGCAAGCAAGCGCTCTGGCCGGAAGGCAAGATGCCGGATGAGCAAAAGCATCAGTGCCAGCCATATCTCGAATGGCATCGGCCAAAGGAACTCAGGACGAAGGCGATCCAAATCATCTACTCGGGCGGCGGCTACGGGGGCAATAACCCGGACGGATTTGAAGTCGCGCCGACACGGCGATACCTCAATGAAAAGGGCATGACGGTCGTGACGGTGAAATACCGCACGCCGCGTCCGCAGGGTGGACTGGCCAAGCACACGACGGCGTGGCAGGACCTTCAGCGCACCGTCCGGATCGTCCGCAGCGAGGCTCCGGCAAAAGGGCTCGATCCCGACCGCATCGGCATCATGGGTTCCTCGGCAGGCGGCCACCTGACACTCATGGGCGCGACCAGCTCGAAACGCCGTTCCTACGCGCCGATCGACGATCTCGACAAGCTTCCCTGCAACGTGCGGTGGGCGGTCGCGATCTATCCAGCCTACGCGCTCACCGACGGCGCGGAATCCCCGAACGCCAAGGGCGGCAACGAGGACGACGCTAGGCTCGTTCCTGAATTCTCGTTCGACCTTGCGACGTGTCCGATCCTGTTCATCCACGGCGATGCAGACGGTTGGGCGGCGATGAATTCGGTAAAATGCTGGGAGCAGCTTCGCCGGATGGGAATCCAGTCCGATCTCCACACGCTGGTCACACGCGGGCACTGCTTCCAAAGGGCGGCTGCCCCGGAGACCGGCAGCTACACCTGGATGGGGCGCATTTGGGAATTCATGAACCACGAGGGGTTCAACAAGTAAACAAAGAATCCCGGGAAACGGGGGCAATCATCAAATCTCGACAAACGAAGCTTCGAACCTCGAACTGTAAGGTCAGCAAGCACGTGACTTTTACACGTCCAGCGCTCCGGCAAAGCGGAGCTCTACGCGAAGCGTTCTGGAATGCTGAACGACCAAGGAAGTTTCGCTTTTGTCGGAGCCGAGACGCCCTCGATCTTCTCCAGATTCTCTGAGGCGAAAGGGCAAGCGAGGTCGGTATGCAAATGATGGCCAGCTTCCAACCGTGCTGAATTCGAGATCACGGGAGTCATCCATCGACCGAATCCCCGCAAGGCAGAAGCAGCAGGCCCAGGCTAAGTTCGTAGAGAGCTTGGGGTCCGCAGGCTTGCTCAGAATTTCCCGATGGAGTTCAACCGCCTCGTGGAGCGCGTGGACTCTGTAGGCTTGCCCAAAGGAGTACTGGCTGGATGCAGGCCGACGATGAATGCGAACCGCTATTCCCTATGAGTTGAGAACTTGTGGTCGAGTGATGAGGAATTGAGAATCAGGCCCATTTAATAAATGGCATTGCCTATCGTGGCGTATGGGACCAATGCTGCACGCCATCCTTTGTGGTCATCATTGTTAACAATTCCCCAGAGGGCGTCGTTTCCTCAGATGACATCACTTATGTGGGTGTCAGCCGGAAGAACGGCAGCACGATCAAAATCAAAGGTCGCACTTTGCACACGATGGAAGCAGATGGTGTGACTCCAAACAGGTTCCAGGGTTATGTGTTTGAAAAGGACAAGGTTTCTTACTTTGTCAGTAGTGAAGGAACTCTGAGAGTCACCTCGGGTAAAAAAGTGCTGGTGAAAGAGTCGGGTCAGTGGGCTGACTGAACTACGTAGCAGCATTCAGGATCTGAGTTCAATAAATTAACAAAAGCCATCGTCCTTCTCTTGAGCACCGGAGATCAAGCCCGATGGGCCTTGCTCGCCGCGAATCCGCCGCCGTGTGACGATATCACCGAAGCCTGTTACCACGGCAAGTTCTCCGACAAGCTTGACAAACACCTCGGCGCAGCGCTCGGCTCATGCGCCATCAAACGGCCTCTTTTTGCTTGCCGTGACTCATGCGGGACGAGATGTTTCTTCCACGGTTCATGACTGACTCATCCTCCTTTTCCGACTTCGCCAAGCGTCATCTCCTGCCGTTCCTTGCTGTGTTCTTGGTTCCCTGCTTCTCGCTGTGGTTCTTTACGTATATTGAGCGGGACTACGATGAGAAGATCCTTGCTACAATCAGGAAACAGGTAATGCAGGACACCTCGCTAAGCTCGGGTCAACGGTTAGCGCTGATCAGTCAATGGGAGCGCCAACCG
>JBIPMR010000736.1:0-2913 GCA_044369025.1 Luteolibacter sp. | reverse complement strand
CCGCGGCGGTGATGATCTGCGCTTCGAGCATCGCGAATTCATGCCCGATGCAAAACCGCGGCCCGAGGCCGAAGGGTAGATACGCTTCCGGGCTGCGGTCGGGGAAACGCGACGGATCAAACTCGTCAGGCCGCTCCCAGAATGCCGGATGGCGATGCATGGCACACGGCGAAACCACCACCGCCGAGCCTTTGGGAAGGGTGAATCCGCCGATGTCGTCCCGCTCGATCACCCGGCGCTCGATGATCCAGATGGGCGGATAGAGGCGCATCGCTTCCTGGATCACCGCTTTGGTGAACTTCAGCTTCGGGATGTCAGCCAGCACGGGCGTGCGGCCGCCGAGCACGGTCGCGAGTTCCTGTTGGAGACGGTCTTCCACTCCGGGGTTCTGTGAAATCAGATAGAACGCCCGGGTCAGGGCGTTGGCGGTGGTTTCGTGTCCGGCCAGCAGAAACGTGATGGTTTCATTCCGCAGTTGCAGGTCGCCCAGCGGGTTTTCCGCTTCCTCGCGCACGCGCAGCAGCATGGCAGCAAGTCCTGGTCCGGCTCGCCGTTCTGTTGGGCGAGCCGGTGGCCGCGGATCACCTGATAGACGATGCGGTCCACCTCGGCGAGCGACCGGTGGAAGCGGCGATTGGCCGGCGTCGGCAGCCAGATCGGCCAATTGATGATTTGCCCCAGGCGGTTGAAGACATGCGGCAGGATGCTTGGCATGGCGGTCTCGATGGTTGCGGCCTCCTTGCCGGGGTTGAAGCTGAACAACGTCTGCCCGACGATGTAAGTCAGCCGGGTCATCTCCGCTGAAATGTCGATGAGCTCTTTCCCTCTCCAGCCCGCCAGCATGGATTCCGCCGCCGTCCCCATCCGCCCGGCGAATCCGGCGATCTGCTGGTGATGGAACGCGGGCTGCACCATGCGCCGCTCGCGCTTCCACGCCTCGCCGTTGCCGGTCAACAGGCTTTCCCCGGCGGCGGAGCGGATGAAGGCCGAGCTGCGGGTGTTTTTGTCATAGTTCGCCGCGCGCTTTTGCAGCACCTGCTCCGCGTGATCCGGATGATTGGGCAGATGGACCACCTGCGGCCCCAGCCGGCAGCGCACGATGTCGCCGTCGGCCGCCGTGGATCGCAGGATCAAGCCGAGCACGTCGCGGCGGAACTCGCCGGGATTTCCCACAAGGAAATGCCCGCGCGGGCCGGGCGCTTTTCGATCAGATTTGGCTGCCATGTCAGGTCGGGTAGTTCCAAGCTTCGAATCCCCACTGCCAGTGGTGCGAAATCTTTCCCCGCGTCGGCCCATCCAGCGCCGGAAACGCGTTTTTCCGATAGCCTGTTAGCGATTCGGCATAACGCCGGAGCGTTGGTTTGAAGGAGTCGAATCCCTCCAGCGCGAGTCCGGCGTAAAGCTTCTCCATCGCCCGGATCGGATCGCTTTCGAGTTCCTGGAACCCGAGTTCGTGATACTGCGCCTTCGGGATCAGGTCCTTCTGCGTGAAAAACGCGTCGTGCGGCCCGTTGTCGCGGCGGATGATCCGGTCGTCGATGCCGGGCAGGTCGGGTCGCTGCAAATAGGTGAACCAGGTGGCAGTGTCGAAGTAATGGCGGCACGACTGGAACACCTGATAGAGATCGCGGTGGCTGAAGACAAAGCGCGCGTCGGGAAACAACTCCAACAGCATCCGGATCCGCGCGGTGTGCGGCGGCGATTTCAACCATAGGCGAACCGGGCGCGGTCCCGGGCGAGCAGATGGTGCAGATGGGTCGTCCCCGACCGCCAGTGCCCCAGCACGAACAGCGGCGGGGCGATCTCCGTCGCGCGAACTTTTTCGCCAAACCGCCGTTCTTCCTTCCGGCGGTAAAACGAGTTCATGCAGCTCGCCAAGAGTGACGAAGGCCGCCCGGTGCCGGTATGCCGGGTCCACCGCGAAATCGTTCTCCCGCAACAACCGCCACCAGTCGCCCGCCGTGATGCCGGCCAGGTAATTGTTCCCCACGCTCCAGCGATGTTTCAATCTTCCGGCCAGGCGCGGAGGGGACGCTGTCAGAAGCACCCGCAGGGCGCAACCCCGCGCCTCCGCCGATTCAAACCCGCCATCTTGAGCCTTTTTGTATTCATGAGGTATTTTTGCCTTGCCACAAGCGGGCCGGGAATCCCATCGTCCGCCCGCGTCTGAAAAGACCGCAAATCCGGCGTAGCTCAGCGGCAGAGCGGGTGACTGTTAATCACTAGGTCCTAGGTTCGATCCCTAGCGCCGGAGCCATTTAGGATCAAAGCGTTACAATTAAAAAACGCGTCTCCCCAAACCAGATTGGGCGGAATCTTGGACACTTTGGCGTCTTCCATATTCCCCCCACCCCTCACCCATCCCCATCCCGGCCAGCGTGGCGATTCCTCGGGGGGCTTCGAGGTGCCGAGTTCTTGGCACCTATTCCGGGACCCCCCCAAACTTGGGGGCGTCGATTCCGGTCTTCGAGGACCCCCCCAAACTTGGGGGCGTCGATTCCGGCCTGCGGCGATGCGCTCAAATCTGAGCGGATCCTTCCACCCGTCATTTCAAGGTGCGCTAACCTGCGCGGCTTGGAATCGCCCGAAGCAAATATGCTTCGGCCTCGTCCAGATCGAGCCAAACTTGGATTGATCTATTTCGCTCGAATTCAAACGGGCGTTTAAATTGATTCGGTGAGGCGGAAACCGGATTCAGCAAATTTGCTTCGTCCTCCCGAAAGATCAAAGCAGATTTGCTGGCAAGTGGGGTGTGACGCCTTTCGCTCATTTTTAAGCGAAAGGCCGCACGCACGAGGTCCCACCCCAAGAAAAAACCGCCGCCCCTGTTTCCAGAGACGACGGCCTTTTGCTTCCCGCCATGTGCGCGGGAAAATTTACCGTCCAGCGATGAGGAGATTCAACTCCGCACGG
>JBIPMR010000735.1:0-2914 GCA_044369025.1 Luteolibacter sp. | reverse complement strand
GATGCTCCGATCCAGTTGCAGGGAAAACTCCTGCTGGCGGATCCATCGCTGCGGGACGGGACGTTCAACCGCTCGGTGATCCTGCTGGCGGAGCACAAGGTGGATGAGGGCGCGTTCGGGCTGATTCTGAATCACCCGACGGGCAAGGTGGTCGGGGATTTCCTGCCGGGCGAGGAATTCGCCGCGCTGCGCCAGCTCGCGGTGCATGAAGGCGGGCCGGTTGCGCGGGATCAACTGACGTTTTCCTCGTTCTGGTGGAGCAAAAAGCTCGGTCTCCGCTGGGCGATCCGGCTGTCCGCCCAAGCCGCCCTCGACCACGCGCACAAGCCCGGGAGGATCGTGCGGGCGTTTGTCGGTTACTCGGGCTGGACCGCCGGGCAACTGGAAAACGAGCTGCGCCGCAGTTCGTGGATCGCCGCCCGCCCGCAGCGGAATTTGCTCGGGCATGAGCACGATCGCAGCCTTTGGTCCGAGCTGCTCCGTCCGCTTTCGCCGCTTCACCGGATCCTCGCCGAGGCCCCGGATGATCCCTGTTTAAACTAAGATTGAGGGTTGAAGATCGCGGTGGGATGAATCCTAATCCCGACGTGTTCCGACCCGCGCCTGTTCCATGACCGATACGCCACTCATTTTCAGCCCGATCCCAGAAATTATTGCGGAAATCGCCGCCGGCCGGATGGTGATCGTGGCGGACGATCCGGCCCGCGAGAACGAAGCGGACCTGGTGGGTGCGGCCTCGCTCTGCACGCCGGAAATGGTGAATTTCATGGCCATCCACGCCCGCGGGCTGATCTGCACGCCGCTGACGGTGGAGCGGGCGGAAAAACTCGATCTGCCGCAAATGGCGCGGCGGAATCGCGAAGGGCAAAAAACCGCGTTCACGGTGACGGTGGATGCGGCGGAGGGCATCACCACCGGGATTTCGGCGGCGGACCGCGCATTGACCATCCGTCTGCTGGCGGACCCGGCGATCGGGCCGGATGCGTTTGTGAAACCCGGCCATGTTTTCCCGCTGCAAGGCGTGCAAGACGGGGTGCTGCGTCGCGCCGGCCACACCGAAGCGGCGCTGGATCTGGCGAGCTTCGCCGGTCTGGAACGCGCGGCGGTGATTTGCGAGATCATGAATGACGACGGCACCATGGCGCGCGTCGGCCAGCTCGGCGACTATCAGGAAAAACACCGGCTCAAGGCCTGCACCATCACCCAGTTGATCGAATATCGCAGGCGCTCGGAAAAACTGGTCGTCCGCGAGCAAACCATCCTGATGCCAACGGATTTCGGCGAATTCGACTGCCATCTTTATCGGATTTCCACCGACGCCAGCCACCACCTCGCGCTCACCCGCGGCGAGATCGACCCGGAGCAACCGACACTCGTCCGCGTCCACTCGGAATGCCTGACCGGCGATGTGTTTCATTCCCAGCGCTGCGATTGCGGCGGCCAGCTGGCGGCGGCGCTGGAGCATATTTCCCGGGAAGGCGGCGTGCTGCTTTACCTCCGCCAGGAAGGCCGCGGGATCGGCCTGCCGGCGAAAATCCACGCTTACAAGCTGCAGGAGCAGGGCATGGACACCATCGAGGCGAACGAAAAGCTCGGCTTCGGCTCGGACCTGCGCGACTACGGGATGGGTGCCCAAATTCTTTACGACCTCGGTGTCCGGCGCATCCGGTTGCTCACCAACAACCCGAAAAAGGTCATCGGACTGGGTGGCTACGGGTTGGAAATCGTCGAGCAACTGCCGATCAGCCAGCCCTCGAACCCGCACAACGAAAAATACCTCGAAACCAAGCGGACGCGGATGGGCCACACCCTGTGAGCGCGACGCTCAAACTCTTTATTGCACTTTCCCAAAGCATCCGCAAACTCCGCCCATGGAACTCGACATCATCGACGTTCAATTCGATCTTCAAAATATCAAACCCCGCGAGCTTGAAGAAGCTTTCGAGGATCCCTTTGCCGTGCGTTTTCTTCCGGACAACGAGCGCTCCGACGGTGCGTCCCGTTATTATGCGCTCGGCCGCACCGTGGCGGACCGCTACCTGTTTTTCTCCTTCTGGACGGATGGCAAAACCAACCGCGTCGTCGCCGCCCGCGAAATGTCCGAAGCCGAACAAAAATTCTACGACCGCAAATACGCGGAATTCCGCTGACCTCCGATTTTCCCACTGAAATGACCGCCATCACCCGCTGGACCGATATCCCCGAGTTTGCCGATGAGGCCGCCGAAGCCCGTTATTGGGAAAACCACGAGCTCGACGGCCGCCTGATGGCCTCGTCGTTGCACGAGGCGGATTCGCGGGAGTCCACCACCATCACCCTGCGCTTTGATCCGCGGATGCTTTCGCGCATCAAGCGCATCGCCCGTTCGCGTTTCCTCAACTATCAATCGATGATGAAACAATGGTTGGCCGAGCGTCTGGAAGACGAAATGCGCAAACTCTGAGCATGCCGCGGCTTCCACGGCGGCCAAATTTCTGGCTTTTCGCGATGTTCGTCTGGTTCGGCGTGCTGTGGGGGCTTTCGTCGTTCGCGCTGCCCGGAGTGCCGAGCCCGCCGGTGGACCACTTCGACAAGCTGGTGCATTTCGGCTACTTTTTCGGCGGCGCGATTTTGCTGTCCGCTCACCTTTTTTTCAAAAACCCGGGATCGCCCTCGTGGCGCGTGATCATTCCGGCCGTGATCGTCTTCATCGCCCTGGTCGGCGCACTGGATGAATTTCACCAGAGTTTCATCCCCGGCCGCAGCGGCAATGACCTGCCTGACTGGCTGGCCGACGTGATGGGAGGCACCATCGGCGCGCTCACCTTCAAGGCGATTCATCGGCGGCTGCAGTAAGTTTCATGCGCGTCACTCGGGCATTTCACCTTCACAACCCGGTCCGCCGAGGTTACCCATGGCCCACATGAGCATCAAC
>JBIPMR010000734.1:0-2916 GCA_044369025.1 Luteolibacter sp. | reverse complement strand
CTGCGGGAGCTTGCCCGGCAGGGTTTCCGCAAACGGGGTGAGGGGATTGCCCGCGCCGGTGACGCGCATCGCCTGATAGACGTAGGAGCGGCCGGAAAGCGGGTCCCGGATGCAGCCGCCGAGGCAGGTCGCCGCGCCGCCGAAGGGCTCGATCTCGGTCGGGTGGTTGTGGGTCTCGTTTTTGAACATCACCAGCCACTCCTCTTCGGGACGGCCGTCGATGGAAACGGGTACGACGATGGAGGCGGCGTTGACTTCTTCGGAGACTTCGAGGTTGTCGAGCTCGCCGGAGGCGCGGAGTTCACGCATGCCGATGAGGGCGATGTCCATCAGGGTGACCGGCTTGTCGCCGCGGCCGAGTTCCTCGCGGGTGGTTAGATAGGTCTTCCAGGCGCGTTCGACGACTTCGGCCCCCTCGTCGAAGGTGGCCTCGGTGATGGCGGTGAGGAATGTGGTGTGGCGGCAGTGGTCGGACCAATAGGTGTCGAGCATCTTGATCTCGGTGATGCTCGGATCGCGTTTTTCCTCGTCGCGGAAATAGGTCTGGCAGAAGGCGACGTCTTCGGCGGTCATCGCCAGGCCGAAGCGGGCGCGGATTTCTGCGGGGTCTTCGTCGGTGAATCCGGTGAGGATGGCGACGTCCGGCGGGGAGGTGGGGGCTTGGCGGTTGGAAACCGCCGCCACGGGGACTTCGTGCGAATCCACGGCATTGATCACGTAGGATTTCACGCGGCTGATTTCTTGGTCGTCGAGCTTGCCTGCCAGAATGATGACCTTGGCGGAGGAAACGAGCGGGCGCTCCTTGCCGGTGAGGATCTGCACGCACTGCGCGGCGGAATCGGCACGCTGGTCGAACTGCCCGGGGAGAAATTCCACGGCGAAGGCGGTTTCGTTTTCCGCGAGGGTGAGGGATTCCGAAATCGTGTCCACCTGGGGCTCGGAGAGGATGAGTCGGGAGGCGGTGGTGAATTCCTCTGGGGTAAGGCCGTCAATGTCGTAGCGCTGGACGCTGCGGACTCCACCGAGGTTCGAGAGTCCGAGCGACTCGTGGAGGTCGTGCAGAAGATGGCGGGCGTCGGCGTTGTGGGCGGCCTTTTTTTCGACGAAAATGCGATTCATGGGAGCGGGGAGCGACAGGGCTTTGGAAAGCGCCGGATGCTAGGACACCGGCCCGCGAGCGCAAGCGGAATGGGGCGCCGATCAAATCGAGCGGCTCAGTGCGCGCTGGTGCAGCATCTCCATATCCATCGCCGGGATCGGCGTGGGATCCGGATACTCGAAAATTTCGCCCTCGAAATTGCGCAAAGTGATGCGCCCGGGAGAGGTATCCACCACGTAATTCGGGTTGATCGGAATCTTCCCGCCGCCGCCCGGGCCATCGATCACAAATTGGGGAATCGCGTAGCCGGTGGTGTGGCCGCGCAGGCCCTCAATGATCGCCACGCCTTCCGCGACGGGCGTTCTGAGGTGGGACGAACCGTTGATCAGGTCGCACTGGTAGAGGTAATACGGTTTCACCCGGCACATCAGCAGCTTGTGGATGAGCGCCTTCTGGACTTCCACGTTGTCGTTGACCCCGCGCAGCATGACGCTTTGGTTGCCAAGCGGGACGCCGGCGTCGGCCAGCCGGCTGAGCGCGTCGCGAACCTCGGCGGTGAGTTCGCGCGGGTGATTGGTGTGAATGGAAATGAACAGCGGGTGGTGCTTTTTCAACATCGCGCACAGCTCCGGCGTGATCCGCTGCGGCAGGAAAATCGGAATCCGCGAGCCGATCCGGATGAACTGGATATGCGGAATCGCCCGCAGACGGGTGAGGATTTTATCCAATTTGTCATCCGAGAAAATCAGCGGATCGCCACCGGACAGCAGCACATCGCGCACTTCAGTGTGTTTTTCCAGATACTTGAACGCCATTTCCCATTGCGTCTCAAGGTGCTGCTCGCCCACGCCGGAAACCACCCGCGAACGGGTGCAATAGCGGCAATACGACGCGCAGCGGTCGGTCACCAGGAAAAGCACCCGGTCGGGATAACGGTGCACCAATCCCGGCACCGGCATGTGGGAATCCTCGCCACACGGATCCGCCATTTCCTCGGGCGCGTTCCAGCCTTCCTCGATCCGGGGAATCACCTGGCGGCGAATCGGGCAATTCGGGTCATCGCGGTCGATCAAGTTGAAAAAGTGCGGGGTGATCGCCATTGCCAACTTGGTGCCGGCCAGCAACACGCCGGCGCGTTCGTCGTCGGTGAGATTGAGGCGGAGATCGAGGTCTGCCAATGAATCCACGCGGTTGCGGAGTTGCCAACGGTGGTCATCCCAGTGAGCCATGGCTTCTGCGGGCCAGTAGCCCGGGGCGTGGGAGATGAAGGCGGGGTCAAGATCGGAAGGACGCATGGAGGGATGGGGAAATTCAGGGGAGCGATTGATGGGGGGATGTTCAACCGCATCTGGGATTCTGCAACAGGGAATCTAATGGCGGGACGTTTCAGCGCGCGGCGCAGCGGCGGATCAACTCGATCAAGCGCCCGGTCGAAGCCGCCACCGTCGGCGCGAAAGGCAAGCGTTCGTCCGGCTCCTCCGGGGTGACGTGCCGGCGCGTGGAAACCCGCACCGCCGGGAGATCGACCTCGAAAAGCAAGCTCGCGAAGTCGGTGTCCTCGGCCAGGCAGACGTCGTCCGCGCCACGCACGTCGCCGAGGCCGGCTACCAGGTTGAGCGGCGCGGCGGCCGTTTGCCGGGAGCTGATCCAGAGCGCTTCGCCATCGCCCATGGCTTCCACATAGAGCACCGCTTTGGGCGGGCCGGCGGATTTCACCAGCTCGGCAAATTTCGCCGCCGTCTCGACCCGCGGGCCTTCCGGATCATTCGCATGGGGAAGGAACACCAAGTGAACCGCCCCCGCCGGGTGGTCGCCCG
>JBIPMR010000093.1:0-8979 GCA_044369025.1 Luteolibacter sp. | reverse complement strand
TCCCCGCTCATGTTTGCTGGAGTGTAAACCCACCACCGCACTGCACTCAAGATGCCTCAATCTCGCCATTGTATTAGCCCACCCATCATCGGTGGTTTGAAAATCTGGCGGGTGTGCGCCGTCGCACTCGCCATGTTCACCCCGGTCGCGGGGCATGCCGCCACCCTCTACGGCAATCCCAGCGACTCCGAGCTGCGGGAGGACCTCTCCGCCCTAGCAGCCAACACCACCAGCCTGCTGGCGGGCGGTTCGGGCAGTCCGGCACTCGACCGCTCCGCGGTCTTTGTCTTTCAACTTCCCGATTTCGGGGCGGTGGCCAATCCCTTCACCTCGGCGAAATTCCAGTTCAATATTTCGAGCAAAACGGGCACGGCACCGAACCTGGACCTTTACGGCCTCGGCCGCCGGGCGAGCGCCATCGTTCTCGCCAGCGACTACTATGGCGAGACCACCACCGCGGACCCGACGGACGCCACCTTCCTCCAGAACAACGTCCTGATCTCGACGACCGCCACCGGCGTGGCCTCCACCAGTTCCACCGGCAACACCGCGTTGAACAACTACCTCAACGCCCAATACGCCGCCGGCGCCGGCGCAGGCCAATACGTTTTCCTGCGCTTCAGCACCGAAACCGCGGCCACGGATGCCAACCGGTTCGGGCTGACATCGGCCGAGGGTGGGACTGCCGGATTGCCGGACACCCGGCCGCAGATCGTCTATAACCTTCCCTCAGGCTACACCCGCCCGTTCATCTGGGTGCGGGATTCGGAAAAAGCCGGCATTCTATCAAAAATCGCCAACAACGCCTGGGCCACCACTGTTTACAACGGCATGGTTTCGCGGGTCGCTGCCGACCTTGCCAGCCATCAGTCGAACCGTGATGCCTTCCTCCGCGGGCTGCCCGTCGTCGATTGGGCGGCGGCAACACCCAAGTTCAAAACCATCCCCGCCTACGCGGAAAGCACAGTCCGCTTCCCGGCCGAAGCCAAGTTCAACGACGCGTTGGACTGCGCGGTGCTTTACTACCTAACAGGAAACGCCAACTACGCCCGCTGTGCGGCCGACATCCTCCACAACGCCACCAAGACCCTGTTGCCCGTCGCCGCTTCCACCAGCACCGGCAACGGCGGTTGGATCTTCCAAAGCGACCTGCTCAAGGAAGCCCGTGTCACCGGCACCCAGCTCCCGATCATTTACGACTTCCTCTATTCCTGGCTTCAGACCAACCAGGTCTATGATGTGAAAACCGCGGGCATGGTGAACTTCAACTTCACCACCGCGCAGAGCGTGTTCCGGAAATACTATCAGCTCACGCGCGATCACGGGCAGAAGGAATCCAACTGGTCCGCCCTGATGGCCACCACCATGCTGAACAACCTGCTCGCCCTCGACGACGCGGCGGAGCGCTCCACCGCCGTGCAGGTTTACCTCACTACCGGAACGAGCCGCCAGGCCTCCCTGCAGTATGATTACCGCCACTATACCCAGGCGGGCAACATCTGGCCGGAATCCCTTCAATATGCGGGTGCCGTCGGCTCGATCCGTTCCTCCCACCTGGTTCTGCTAGAGCGGGTGGATCCCAGCCTGAACCTGTTCAGCTCCTACCCGAATTTCCCCCTCAGTCTTCCCCGCATCAGCTACCTGCGCTACCCCAACGGCGAACAGGTCCTGTTCGGTGACGGCGGTCGCGACGGCAGTGCCGGGCCGTTTTTCCACTACGAAATGATCTATCAACACGCGCTCGCCCGAGGTCGGACCGATCTCACCTCCTTCTTCGGCTCTTTGATCAACGGCGGGGTGGCCGACGGAAATTACAATCGCTCGACGCTCGCTGGCTACTCGACTTTGGGAACACAAACCAGCCCCCTCCAGCTCCTCTGGCAGGCTGCAAGTTTACCGGAACCGGCCGTGACGCCGGCGCTGCCACGCACCGACAAACTGCCTTTCGCGGGCCTCACTTTGCAACGCAACCCGGCACCGTCGAACAATGCCACTTACGGCCTCATGGGCTTCGTCGGCGGCGCGGCCCACATCCACAGCCACTCCTGCGGCATGAACCTGGAACTCTTCGGCCTGGGCGAAGTGATGGGCGCGAAATCGGGAACCGAAAGCTACGGCTCGACCATCAATGAAAACTTTTACCGGGTGTTTGCCTCGAACAATACCATCATCGTCAACGGCGCCTCACGCGGCGAAGGCGGCTGGGGTGGCTTCGGCATCAACACCGTGCAAACCGTTGCCATGGAGCCCCAGGCGTTTGCGAATGCGGTTTCGCCAAATCACTCGTTCTCCACCAGTTCCTTCGTCGACGACAAGGGGACTCTGGCAGAAGGCACCCAGCAGCGCACCTTGGCCATCGTCCGCACCTCACCGACCACCGGCTACTACGTGGATGTCTTCCGCTCCAAATCCACCGTCACCAACCGCACGGCCACCACCCTCAATGGCCCGGTCACCAATCAATATCACGACTATATCTATCGAAATATCGGCGATAATTCCGTCAACCTCCGCGCCGATGGCGCGCCTCTTGCGCTCACCAGCCAGCCCACCCGCTTTCAAAACGACATCGGCGACGCCAACGACCAGCCGGGCTGGCGTTACTTCACCAACCCCACGGTTTCCTTGCCCACCGGCGCTTCGATCCGCGCCCAATTTGTGGCGACGGTTTCAGGAACCGCCCGCTACATGGACCTGCACATGCCTGCCGTGGCCAGCCGCGAATACGCCAAAGTGGACAGTCCGGCGATCCTTGACGCACCAAGTCCCTACAATTCCAGAGTCGCCCCCACGCTCGTCATCCGGCAGATCGGCGAGGCATGGAACAAGGCCTTCGCCACCGTCTATGAACCGCACTTCGGCAGCACCGGCGGCACCGTGCAAAACGTGACCCAGTTGCTGCGCAGCGGGATCGTCGTCGGAGTGAAGGTGGAGAGCACGGTGGGCCAGAGAAACACGGTGCACTACATCCTTTCCAACCCGGCTGCCGGTGAGTCCTACACGGACGCCTCCGCCGGCTTGTCCTTCACCGGGCGCTTCGGCATCGCTGCGGACCATGGCAACGGCACCACCACGCTTTACCTCGGCGAAGGATCCTCCATGTCCTATCGCGGCAACTCCGTGGCGACGGTTAGCGGTTCCAGCTCGCAGGCGGAAGTCCTTTTCACTCCCGGCCAGCCTCCCGCCATCACCTCGAACACGGCGGTGAACGTGGTTTCCGCGCCACCACCTCCGGGTTTCAACTGGATCCCCACGGCGGGCGGACCCGCCTATGACTGGGACAACACCGCCAACTGGAATCCGGCCGCCATCCCGAACACCCTCGGCGGAATCGCCTACCAAAACGGCAACCTCACCGGCGACCAAGCGGTGAACGTCAACATGCCTGTCACACTCGGCGAACTCGTCGTCGGTGACAGCAGTGGCGGCGGGAACACGCTGCTGCAAAGGGGCACCAACGGCTCGCTCGTGCTGGATCAGACGGAAAACGGAACCGCCTATCTCACCCGCACTGCCGGCGGAACCGGCACCGTCACCTTCAGCAGTGATCTCAACCTCACCCTCAACGACAATCTCACTGTCAGACAGGCGGGTGGCGGCGGCGGTTCCACCCTGCGCATCGCCGGCACCCTGGCAGGTTCCGGAAAAAGTCTCAGCAAAGAAGGCAGCAGCCTGACCCTGTCTCTCGGTGGCGCCAACACCTACTCCGGAGCGACCCGGATCACCGGGGGCATCCTGAGCCTTGACCAGAGCCTCGCGATGCAAAACAGCGTGCTGGACACCGTCAACAGCGCTACCGGCGACCCGACCAACGGTCTCCGGACCACGGTCACCTCCCTGACGCTCGGCGGCCTCACGGGTTCAAAAAGCCTGGCCTCGATCTTCACCAGCACCTCCGGCGGTTATGCCGGATTGGCCGCGCTGACCCTGAAGCCCGCTACCGGCGCCACCTTCGGCTACTCCGGCGGCATCGCCGATGGCGCGGCCGGCATGACGCTCACCAAGACCGGCGCAGGCACACAAACCCTCTCCGGACCTAACACCTACTCCGGCTCCACCACGATTTCCGCCGGCACGCTCGAAATCGGCGGTGCCGGCAATCTCGGCGGTGGCGCCTACACCGGCAGCATCGCCATCGCCAGCGGCTCGGTCTTGGAATTTAGCAGCAGTGCCGCCCAGACACTCTCGGGATCGATCAGCGGGGCAGGCAGCCTCCTCAAAGAAACCGGCACCGGCGCGCTCACCCTCTCCGGATCCAACCCCTCGTTCACCGGTCCTGTCACGCTCAACTCCGGCGTGCTCACCCTGGGCAACGCCAATGCATTGAGTGCCGCCAGCGCGCTCACACTTTCCGGAACCAGTTCACTCAGGACCTCCGTGCAAAACGCCACCGTCAACGCCCCCATCAACATCAGCGGCACCCCGTCCATCCATGCCCCCGATTTCGGAACGGGCTCCACGACCTCCACCCTCACTCTGGGCGGCGCGATCTCCGGCTCGGGGGATGTGACGTTTGCTTCCCTCTCCCTCGCCGCCTCGAACTCCAGTCAAACGGTCCGACTCAACGCGCAGAGCTCTTACACAGGCCAGACGATTCTCAATCCTGGCGACAGCGATACCAACCTCATCGTCAAACCCCACATCATCAACGCCCTGCCGACGACCACGGTGCTCTCGATCAATGGCGTCGCCGGCGGTGGTTCGGGCCGCTCCACCAAGTTCGATCTCAGCGGATTCAACCAGACGATTGGGGGCCTGCAAAACACCCCGGCCAGCCTGCGATCCCAGCAAGTCCTCAACTCAGGCACCGCCGCCACACTCACGATTAACAACCCTTCCGACCACGCCTTCTCCGGCGTGCTCAACGGCACCAACCTCAGCCTCGCAAAAACCGGTCCCGGCACCCAGACCATTGCCGGAATCAACACGATGGCCGGCACCACCACCATCAGCGAGGGCAAGCTGCTCGGCGCCGTCGGCGGAAGTTCCGCGGGTTCGGCCGTGATCCTCAACCACACCCTGGGAACCTTCGGTGTCGTCATCACCGACAACAGCAAAACCTGGACCTGTGCCGCCCTTGCCACCACCGCAGCAGGAAATCTGGAGTTCAACTTCGGCTCCATCGCCCCCGCTGCCGCCAGCCCTCTGATCGTCACCGGGCTCGCTGCATTTACCGCCACGCCAACGGTGCGTGTGGTCGTTGACTCACCCCTCGCTCCGGGCACCTATCCGCTGATGACCTGGGGTTCCGGCTCCGGCACTCTTCCATCCGTCGTCAGTGTGTTGAATCCAGGCGGCACGGGAGGATTGGCTGACGGAACCACCGCCAGTCTCGCCGTTTCCGGCAATACGCTCAGCCTCGTCCTTGTCGGCGTTCCCATTTCCGTCAAAGCCAACAACACCAACAGCCTCAACCTAACAAACAGTTGGGTCGGCGGCCTGGCTCCGGACAAAACCTCCACCGCCGTTTGGAACAACACGGTCACCGCCGCCAACATCACGGTCCTTGGCGCAGATGCGACCTGGGCAGGAATCTCGATCGCCAACCCCGGTGGCGCCGTCACCCTCAGCGCCGGCAACAGCCTCACCCTCGGGGCCAACGCCACCGACATCAACATGAGCGCCGCCACCGCCAACCTGACCTTGAACAACGCGCTCATTCTCGGCGACGCCAACATCTGGAATGTCCAAACCGGACGGATCTTGACCATCAGCGGAGAAATTTCCGGCTCGTTCCCCATCACCAAGTCAGGTGGCGGCACGGCGAACCTCACCGGAATCAACCTCCACACCGGCAGCACCACGCTCGCCGCGGCCTCCGGCACCTTGGAAATCGGCGGAGCCGGAAAACTTGGCAACGGCATTTATCCCGGAGCCCTCGAAATCGGCAGCGGCTCGACTTTCCGCTACAACAGCAGCGCCGCCCAAACGCTCAACGGTCCGATCAGCGGCGCGGGAACCCTCACGAAAAGCGCCAGCAGCACCTTGACGCTTGGCGGATCCAATACCTCTTTCACCGGCACCCTCACGATCAATGCCGGCACCCTCAACCTCGGCAGCGTTGATGCCCTCGGCGCGGCCGACTCCATCTCCATCGCGGGAGGAGCCACCCTCGCCGCCCAAACCACCGGCGTCTCCACCGCCACGCCGATCACCTTGGGGGCCGCCGCCACCACCTCCGCGATTTCCTTCAGCCGGAACACCTCAGCCCAAGGCACACTCATCTTGAACGGTCTCATCAGCGGCGATGCGGATCTGACTTTCACCACTCCCAATGTGGTCAGCGGCGGCAACATGCAGACGATTTTCCTCGGTTCGGCAAATGCCTATGCAGGCAACACCACCATCACCACCGGAAACAATAACAATTCCACCACCATCAAGGCCCTGGTCGCCGACTCCCTGCCGACCGGCACCGTGCTCACCCTGAACGGCAACAACGGCGCAGGCAGCGGGCGTTCGGTCAATTTCGACCTCAACAGCTTCGACCAAACCCTCGCCGGGCTGGCCAACACCCTCAACCTGACCGCCCGCTCCCAGCGCATTCTCAACAGCGGTGGCGACTCCGTTTTCCTCACCATCAACAATGCCTCCAACCACACCTTTTCCGGCAACCTCAACGGCACCGGCCTGAGCTTGTTCAAATCGGGTGGCGGAACCCAAACCCTCTCCGGCTCGAATCTTTTCACCGGCAGCACCACGGTCGGCGAGGGCATCCTCAGCCTCGGCCACAGCTTCGCCCTGCAAAACAGCACTTTGGACACCCTCGACAGCGTCGCGGGCGACCCGGCCAACGGCCTCAGAACCACGGTCACCAGCCTGACACTCGGCGGCCTCACCGGCGACAAAGACCTCGCCGCCGTCTTCACCACGACCTCCGGCGGTTACGACGCGCTCACCGCGCTCACCCTCAACCCGGGTGCCGGTGCCACCTTCGACTATTCCGGCATCATCGCCGATGGAGCCGCCGGCATGACCCTCACCAAAACCGGCTTGGGCAGCCAAATCCTCTCCGGCCCTAACACCTACACCGGCGCCACCGCCATCAGCGCGGGCACCCTCGCCCTGGGGGCAAACAACGTCCTGCCGGAAACCGCCGTCTCCATCGGCAACGCCACCCTCGACGCCGCGACCTTCTCCGACACGGTGGGAACCCTCGATCCCACCGGCCCCGCCACCATCCATCTGGGCGCTGGCGGAAATCTCGCTTTCGCCGGCAGCAGCGGCATCGCCTGGAACGGCGGCGCGCTCAGCCTCACCGGAAGCTTCGTCTCCGGCGTTTCGCTCCGCTTCGGCACCAACAACGGCGGACTCACGCCCGCGCAACTCGCCCTGATCACCGCCGAAGGCTTCGGTCCCTTCTCGCTGAATGCCGCGGGTTATCTAACCGCCATCGCCGCCGTCAGTTATGAAGCATGGGCCGCCGCCAATGTCGAAGGTCAGGCCGCCGGTCTCGACTTCGACAACGACGGCGTGGCCAACGGCATCGAATACGTGCTCGGCGGAACCTCCTCCACCAACGACCTCGGCAAGCTGCCCGTCATCTCCACCACCGGCACCGATCTGGTTTACACCTTCAAACGCGACCAAGCTTCCATCGACGGCAGCACCACCCTGGAAATCGAATTGGGAACCGACCTCGTCACCTGGCCCGCCACCTACCTCGTCCCCACCTCCGCCGTGGCCAACAATCCCGGCCTCACGGTCCAGAAGGATATCCCCGCAAACGGTTTCGACACCGTCACCCTCACCCTGCCGCTCAATCCCGGCGGCAAAACCTTCGCTCGGCTCAAAGTGGTCCCCTGACCATGTGATGTGATGTTACCAACAGAATAAAGCTTCATCAAACCCATGCACTTCAGGTTCGGGAATTCCATCCACCGCATCATCCGCGTAACAGCGGGAGTCATCTTGTCACTCGCCGCCTCCCTGCTCACCGCGGAGCCCCGATTTCCCGCCGGCATTCAACTCCCGGACAAAGCACGCGGCGAGGCCGCCATCGTCACGCTCGGCGCGCGCCTGCCCGAGGTGGCCGCCTTTCATGGGAAATCCCCGCAACAGCTCCGCAAGCTTTTCCAGACCGACAATTCCCTGTGGGTGAATCCCGAGGGACGGCTCTGCTAAACCTGCTAGCCTCACCCTCATGCTATCCAATATGAAACCTCCGTCGCCCAGGCGTCGTGTCAGATGCGCAGGTGCCAATCGTGCCTTGGCAAGTTTGGGTGCGGTTCTGCTGTACTTGGCGTTGGTCATTGGATTCCTGCCGCATGGTGAACCACAAGAAAGTTCCCAGACTGCCGCAGTGTCCTCGGCACAGCCTGCACACTCTGGCTCTCAGCGCGTCGAGCATGAACAAGCGGCGCTGGAGCCCGGCTTTCCTGCCAATATCCGGCTGCCGGGCGAAATGAACGGCTTGAAGGCGATTGCGGCGCTGGGAAAGCGGTTACCGGAGGTGGCGGCTTTTTATGGTTGGACGCCGAAGATGCTCGAAGAGCACCTCCGCGCTGATTCTGAGCTGCACGTGACCCGCAGCGGCCAGCTCTTCTATGCCTGCGGACTGAACTGCGCACACGGAGGTCATCCTCAAGCGACGGAGCCGGCCATGGACACCGCGAGCATCGCGCCCACCGACCCAGCGCCATACGACAGCTCGCAAGCCTTCCTCCTGCACAGCCGCCCGGGCGCGAACCGCGTCATCCATCTCGACTTCGACGGCCACACCGACAATACGCCCGGATTCTGGAAGGCCGGTGCCGCATCACCGGCCTACAACATCAGTGGCAACAATCCCGCCATCTTCGAGGAGGATGAGCGCAACCATATCATCGAAATCTGGCAACGCGTCGCCGAGGACTACGCGATGTTTGACATCGACGTCACCACCGAGGATCCAGGCACCGAGGCATTGAGAAAAACCAGCTCCAGCGATGCCAAGTTCGGCATGCGTTGCGTGATCGGCGGTAGTAACAGCACCTGGTA
>JBIPMR010000732.1:0-2921 GCA_044369025.1 Luteolibacter sp. | reverse complement strand
CTGACGGACGACCCCGCCGAACTGATCGACCGCAGCGCGGAATTTCCTGACAAGGTGAAATCGCTCCGCGACCGCGCGGCAGCCTTGAAAGCGGAAATCCGGGCGCATCCCATGCTCCCGATCATCAAGCCCTAACTGTTGTAAACCCTCCTGCGGCATCCGCGTAGAACTCCTACCCATGAAATTGAAAAATACCCGACTCCTCATCACCGCTGCGGCTGCTGTTGCCTCCGCTTCCCTGCACGCCGAAGTGAAACCCAACATCCTGTTCACTGACGGTGCCGTTCTCCAACGCGGGCAGAACGTGCCTATTTGGGGCACCGCGAATGACGGCGAGAAGGTCACCGTCGAGTTTGCCAAACAGACCGTGACCACCACCGCGCGGGACGGCAAATGGCGCGTCGAGCTCAAGCCCCTCGAGGCGGGCGGTCCGTTCACCCTGAAAATTTCCGGCGACAACAAGGTCACCGTGAAAGACCTGCTGGTCGGCGAAGTCTGGCTCGCCTCCGGCCAGTCGAACATGGAGTGGAAATTCAGCGCCTCCCACAACTCCAAGGAGGAGGCCCCGAAAGCCAAACACCCGAAAATCCGCATGTTCACCGTTGCGAAGGCAACTTCACTCCAGCCCTTGGACGAAGTGAAAGGAAGCTGGGAGGAATGCTCGCCGGAGACCGTCGGGAAATTTTCCGCCGTCGGCTACTATTTCGCCCGCGACCTGCATGCCGAACTCGGGGTGCCGGTCGGCGTGATCCACAGCTCATGGGGCGGCACGCCCGCGCAGGCATGGACCAGCGCGGAGGGCTTCGATGGCCATCCGGAATTGAAAGGCTACGCGGACCAACTGAAAGCCACCGCCCTGCCGGAAAAAGGGCAGAATTTCCCGGCCGCGCTCTACCATGCGATGATCGCTCCCGTCGTCCCCTACGCCATGAAGGGCGTGATCTGGTATCAGGGCGAATCCAACGCCCAAAAATCCAAGGAATACCAAACCCTCTTCCCGGCGATGATCGCCGACTGGCGGGCGAAGTGGAAAATCGGCGATTTCCCGTTCCTCTATGTGCAGATCGCGCCCTTCAAGGGCCAGCCGCCGGAAATCCGCGAGGCGCAGCTCCTCACCCTCTCTAACACCAAGGCCACCGCGATGACGGTGACCACCGATGTCGGCGACGCCAACGACATCCACCCGAAACAAAAGGAACCCGTCGGCCACCGCCTGTCGCTCGCCGCGCGCGCCCTGGCCTACGGCGCAAAGATCGAGTATTCCGGGCCGCTCTTCGAATCGATGAAAACGCAGCGCGACAAAGCGGCGCTTTCCTTCCGCCATGCCGGCGGCGGACTGGTCGCCAAAGACGGCGAGCTGAAAGGCTTCACCCTTGCAGGAGCCAACGGCAAGTTCGTGCCCGCCAAAGCGGAGATCCAGGGCGACAAGGTGATCGTTTCCGCCGAAGGCGTGAACGCCCCCAAGGCGGTCCGCTACGGCTGGGAAAATGTCCCGGACGTGAATCTCTTCAACAAGGAAGGCCTGCCCGCATCGCCGTTCCGCACCGATTTGCCGTAATCCCGGATCCCGGGACCGCGTGCCGATCCAGCAGCCATCCAGCAAGGAGCAAACCATGAACAAGGACAAACCCCTTCTGTAAGGAATCGCCGGCGCACGCGCTGTTGGAATCACGCAGGCCTTCGCGTCGAGCGCGTGGTCCCAGAAACGGAACGCCGCTCCTGACAGCGTCTTCGTCCAGCGGCTGCCGCCCTATCAGATTTCCGGGCGGGAATCCGGCAGCATCGCCCATACGATGACCGCCGTATTTCCCCAGGTCAGCCTGTGGCGCGGCAACTTGCAGCCGGGAGCGGAAAGCACGGCGCTGGTCGGCCATGTGGACCACACCCCGCTGCCGGCTTCCACGCTCGATGTGGAACGTGACAAGCGGGGTGAGGTGGCGGAAGCCTCCCACCCCGAGTTGCAGAATCTGATGCTGCCGATCAACGAACAGAACGTCCTGCTCCTTTACGGCGGCAATCTCGGCCTGGCGGCCGATCTGTTTGAAAAATATCCGCTCAGCACCGGTGACCAACCCGTCATCGAGTTCGAAACCCCGCGCCCGCTGCACCCGCCGGCGCATTCTGACAAACCGCAGTTTCTCGAAACCCGTTTCGCCGATCAGTAGCTATACTGGAGCGAGAAGTTGAACTGACCGCCCTTGTCGGCTTCGGAGTCCGGGGAGGAAACCGGAATGGCGTAGTCGAGGGCGAGTGGCAGCGGGCTGATCGGCAGTTTGAGACGGATGCCGACACCGACGTCGCTGTAGAGTTCGTTGGCGCTGAGGTCCCAGCTGTCGGCGTTGACAAAACCCGTGTCCGAGAACACCGCGGCGCGAACCGTTTCGATGATCGGCACGGTGTATTCAAGGGTGACATAGCCGAGCGAGTTTCCGCCGAACACTTCATTGGTGTAGTCGCTGTCGCGAGGACCGACGTCGCGGAACTCGAAGCCGCGAAGGGTGCGGCCGCCGCCGAGGAACATGCGGTCGAAGATCGGCACTTCGTCACCACTGACGTTGTCGACGAAGGCCAGCTCGCCATTGACGGAGAAGATGGAGTCCCACTTGAGGTTCCAATACTTCTGGCCTTGGGCGGACAGGCTGAAGATGTCGACGTCGCCGCCGATGAAGCCGCCGGCGAGAGTGGCGCTGACATCGATCTTGTGGCCGTTGCGCGCCTGGATGACACTGTCGCGGGTGTCATAGACATAACTCGCAGTGATGGCGCTGCGCAGGAAGTCGCCGCCGATGTTTTTCTCGGAGAGCTCGGATTTGTCGCCGTCGTCGGGTCCGGTGACCGAGTAGTCGTCAGGACCCACCTCGGAATCGATGGTGACCTGTTCGAGGCGGTATTCCCCCTTGATCGAGCTTTTCGCGCCGAGC
>JBIPMR010000733.1:0-2921 GCA_044369025.1 Luteolibacter sp. | reverse complement strand
TTGGATCAGGACCACGGCGACAACACCCCGCAATGGGAACGCGCCATAAATGCATTTTTGGAAAAAGAAGCAGATGAGGCAAATGAGCCCGCGCCCACCCCGTCGCATTAAAACGATAGGGCTAAGTCTCGCGGCTTGAAATTGAGAGAGTCATCACACCCCATTTCCCCGCCCCCGGTCCGGGCACCAGCTATTCCAACGGCCTTCACTCCAAAGACAGATTCCCCGCAGGTTGACTCTACCTAAGGCGCATGAGCGCCCTGACCGTCACCCTTGGAGCTGACATCACCGCCCTGAAACGGGCGATGGCCGGTGCCACCGAGCTGGTCGGCGCGTCGGCCCGCAGGATGGGGAGACTCACGGGCGCGGGACTGGCTGGCCTTGGCAGGGGCGGTGCCGCCGCCTTGGAAAAGGGCTTCAGTGTTGCCGGGACCGCGTTCATTCATTACCTCCTCAAGAGTCGCTGAATTCCGTCCTTCCAGGCCGCTTGCATTCTACACACGATCCCCTACATGTCCGAATCCACTTACGATCAGGCTCATTTTCAGCTGGATTCTCCCGCAGTGGATTTGCCGGCCGGGTTTGGAATCGTGACCGCCTGCAACCCGATGGGGGTGACGGTGGAAGCCTCGGTCAACGAGGGCTTGGATCGTGATCTCGGGCTGTCTCTCCTTGGTCAGGGAGTTCCACATTTCCGGGTTACCGGTGGATCAAGGGACATGTCCCACGCCGAACCTGGATACGGCTGCGTCGTCCATCGGGAGAGAATCGTCGAGTTGGGGCGGCAATGGAACCAGGAGGCCGTGTTTTGGGTGGAGGGAGATCAGTTGTTTCTCGTTTCTTGCGATGAATCCAAGCACGAGGAAGCACTGGGATCGTTCCGGGAGCGATTGATTTGAAGAGGAACTCTACCTGCTCAGTCGCAGAACCAACCATTCGAGGAAACCTCCCTGATCTTCTGCGGCGGGCTGACCCCGGAGGATTTCCAGACCGCCTTCCAGCGCCTGGAGGCCCAGAGCCGCGAGCTGGAGGCGGCCCAAGTCGATCCCGTGTCGGGACTGGCCGGAAAAAAGCCCCTGCCTGCGACGAGCCCGGCTTCGTAGCCGCGCAAGTCTTCGCCGTCGCCGCCGAAACCGGCTGGCCCGAGGAGCGGATTCTGTTCATGCCGCTGGCGAGGCTGGGGCAGTATCAGCACTGTCTGCTGCGGCGGAACGCGGTACGAACGACTTGGAGCCGAACGGGCGCGTGTGGATCGTCGCTCGCAGATCAACTCTCTCTGCTCCGTCTCCAGTGGCGGGAGTCGGTTGACTCCGAAGCCGGGGCATCATCGCCCTGACCGTCACCCTTGGAATCGACATCACCGCCCTCAAGCTGGCCATGGCCGGAGAAGGGCTTTCTCGTCTCTGGGATCCACCTCCGGCAGGTCCACGAAGACGCGCTGATTGCGATTGAATGCCATTGTCGTCTTGACCGCCATAGAGTAAGCCTACACCACCGATCACCATGGACGTTTTCGTCAATGTTCTCCGTTCCCTGCTCCGGGGTAATGTCTCGCCAGCGACGTATGAGTCTTCCGATTGGAAGACACTGGAGCCTTTGACCGTCAGCACTGAAAGGGCGCTCCATGGCATTCGGCAACTGATGGATGCCTATCTGGCTGGAAAAACCCTGAAGGTTATCAACCCGACCACCGGGGCCGAGGAGACAGTCTACAAGGTCAACGGACTGGCCGACTTCCTCGAGCGGGCAACCGACCTGCTCGTCTCCGAGGGACTGGCCACCGAGGCCGACTTCAAGGACCAGCGGATCACGAACGTTGTCTCGAATGCTCGCCTTCAGCTAATCTTCAACACATACATCGAACAGGTCCAGACGTTCGCGGACTGGCAGATGCGTGTCAGTGACCAGCGCACGCTGAACCGATGGCCCGCCGCCCGCTTCTACCGCCGCCCCGGCGCCGAGAGATTCCGCGACCGCCACGTCGCCGCGGAAGGCGAGGTCCGACGCTACGACGACTTCGAGTTCTGGCTGTTCCAGAACGCCGCCGACATCGGAGGCTTCGAGGTGCCGTGGGGACCGTTCGGGTTCAACAGCTACATGACCCAGCAACCGGTCAGCAGGAAGGAAGCCGAGGCCTTGGGCCTCGTTCGTCCCGGGGAGGTGCTTGTGCCGCCCGACCTGACCCGGTTCGGCGTGTCCCTCCCTGCGCGCCTCAACACCGGCGTGGATGCCACCGTTGACGATCTACCGCCCGACCTACGCCGCGAGGCTATCGAGGCCGTCACGGCGCGTCTGGGGCCAAATGCGCTGACGCCTGACGGGAAGATCACGCTGGAAGCGCTGAGGAGGGCGCGCAACTTGTGACCCCGTAAGGAAGTGAGCCAAGAACGCCGCCAAGAGGCGGGCCGGCAGGCCTTGTGCTTGTGGTAATCGACCTCATGGTGACGACCTCGACCAGTCGCCGCCGATCCGGCATCTTGTCGCGAATGACGGCAAGCAAGGCATGACCGGCAAAAATCGGGTAACCAATGGGTAACCAAACCACCCCCACTTTTTGCGCGTTTTCCCGCGTTTCGGCGCGCAAAAGGCAAACGAGAGAATCTGACCATAAAACGTCGCCAACCTATACGGCAGTGAGAGAAACGGCGATTCTTGGCACCATTTCCAAGGGGTGTTCAAAGGGTCGCTTATCGGACCTCCGGTCCGGGCACCAGCTCTTCCAACGGCCTTCACTCCAAAGACAGATCCCCCCGGGTTGACTCCATCCCCGGCGCATGAGCGCCCTGACCGTCACCCTCGGAGCCGACATCACTGCCTTGAAGCGGGCCATGGCTGGTGCCACCGAGCTGGTCGGTGCGTCCGCTCGGCGGATGGGAAGTCTCACGGGCGCGGGACTGGCGGGGCTAGGCAAGGGCGGTGCC
>JBIPMR010000731.1:0-2924 GCA_044369025.1 Luteolibacter sp. | reverse complement strand
CCGACCGAGCCGTCGCCGTGGTTCCACCAGGCGTCCTTCATGTGGACGTGATAGATGCGGGTGCCGAGATCGCGGATGAATTTCACATAGTCCACGCCCTGATAGCCGAGGTGTGACGGATCGTAGTTGAAGCCGAAACGTTTGTGATTGCCGACGGCGGCGAGGGCGCGCTGGGCGGAGGCGATGTCGAAGGCGATTTCGGTCGGGTGGACTTCGAGGGCGAAATTGACGTCCAATTTGTCATAGGCATCGAGGATGGGCAGCCAGCGTTTGGCGAAGTCCTTGAAGCCCTTTTCATAATACTCCTGCGAGGTGGGCGGGAAGGCATAGAGCGAGTGCCAGATCGAGGAGCCGGTGAAGCCGTTGACCACGGCGGGAAACTCGTCGCTGCCATTGCGGCCGGGTTTGGCGTTGAAAAACGCGCGGGCGGCCTTGCCGGTGGTGATCATCTTTTTGGCGGCGCGTTTGCGGACACCTTCGGGATCGCCATCACCCCAGACGTCGGGGGCGAGGATGGCCTTGTGGCGCTCGTCGATGAGGTCGCAGACGGCTTGGCCGACCAGGTGGTTGGAGACCGCATAACAGGTGAGTCCGTGGTCGGCTAACAGCTCCCAGCGCTCCTTGACGTAAGTCTTGCTGGAGGCGGCGGCATCGACATCGAAGTGGTCGCCCCAGCAGGCGAGTTCGAGGCCGTCGTAGCCCATTTCATAAGCGAGCGGCGCGAGTTTTTCGAGCGGAAGGTCGGCCCACTGGCCGGTGAAGAGTGTGACGGGGCGTGACATGGCGTATTGGTGGGTCAGGGGTTGTGATGCCTGCAGGCGGTGGGAATGGAATCGGGGGAGGGGGCGAATGTCAAAACGAAGTTTCAATCTGCGGCAATCCGGGCAATTTCCGCGTCCCACATTCCGCGCAGGCGCGGCGTGACGGGTCCTGGCGGATAGGTTTTGCCGCCGACTTGTGAGACGCGCACCAGGCCCTTGATCGAAGAGGTGAGAAACACTTCGTCGGCGGCGTCGAGGTCGCCGGGTAGAAGCGTTTCCGTCCGGGTTTCCATCCGATCGCGGCGCGCCACTTCCAACATGACGCCACGGGCGATCCCGGGCAGGCAGCCGGATTCGAGCGGCGGGGTGAACAGGACCTGGTTTCTGACCAGGAAGAGATTGGCGGTGGCGGCCTCGCAAAGGTGCCCGGCGGTGTTGAGAAAGAGGGTTTCCTGAAAACCGGCGCGGCGGGCGTGGTCGAGGGCGACCAGGTTTTCCGCGTAGGAGGCGCATTTCAATCCGGCCAGCGGCGAGCGCTCGTTGCGCGGCCACGGGGCGAGGTCGATGGCGATGTCCCGCGGCGATTCGCCCACCGGCATGGCGATCATCCAGAGCAGGGAATCACCGCCGGCGGCGAGGTGGTCGAAGCGGCCCGCACCGGCGGTGATGGCGAGGCGGATCCTCGCGCGCCCGGTGGCGAGCTGGTTTCTAACGAGCAGTTCGCGGGCGGCTTCTGGCAGATCGTGAACCGGGAGTGTCCAGCCGAAACGCGCGCAGCCGAGGCGCAGACGCCCCAGATGCCGATCCAGGAAAACCGGCCTGCCGTGGAGGGCGAGGACGGTTTCAAACAAACCGAGCCCCAGCGTGATCCCGCGATCCAGCGGGGAGGCGGGGAAATCGACGGGATCGAGCCATCGGCCGTTGCACCACAGCGCCGTCATGGGTTGGGAGGGTGGCGCATCGAGTGGATTTGTAAACTCTTGCGTGCGGGTGGTGAATCGTTGAGCTTCGGGCATGCGGGTTTTTGTTTTTGTATGTGGCACCACGATCGTGGCGATGGGCTTGGCCGCGCCGAAGCTGATGGAGAATGCGGCGTCGTTCGGATTCCTTCAAGGCGCGCTCACGCTCGGCGGCGGGTTGATCATCTGCGGTTTGTTTTCGCTGAAAATGCCGTGGCACGGGTTGATCGGCGCAGGCGTGCTCGCGATGTTGGGCGCGGCGCGCGGAGCGGCGAACGTGCCGGGCGTGGTCCGGTTTTTTTCCGGCGACCGCGAGCGCGGCAGCATGCCGGTGTTCGAGCTGGGCGTGACCTTGATCTGCGTGCTGCTGCTGCTGCGGATCATTCGGACGCTGCACCGGGAGCGGGTGCGGCGGATGCTGGAGTCGGAGGAGTGACCGGCGCGGGCGTTTCCGGAACTGCGGGTTCGGGCGGTGCGGGCTTCGGCAGGTTATCCTGCCACTGGTGGAGCTGATAGCCCTCGCCGAGGCCGCCGATTTCACCTAACAATTCATGGCAGCGCTGACGCCATTTTTCATAATCCGGCGGTCCGCGTTCGCTGCCACGGCTCCCGGGGAAGACCACGTAGCTGACTTTCAGGTCCGAGATCGGGCGGCTGTAGGGCGATGATTTGGGATTCAACTCACGCGCCATCCGCAGCGAGGCCTCGCCGACTTTGAAGGTGGGCCCGCCGTCGCCGACAATCGACGGATAGATTTTCTCGCCGTGGATGACGACGGCGAAGTCGCCGACTTTCGGGGCGAAGCTGTCGGTCGAAGTCAGCAGGCTCACCGGGATGACGATGAACGGGTCGTATTCGGCGATGAGGTAGCTGCGGGCTGTGAGGTCGGCGATGCCGCGTTTCAGATAGACGATGCGTTCGCGCAGCCAGGTCTTGCGGGCGGCGGTGGTGGCGTTGGCGGCGAGTTCTTTTTCGGCGGTTTTGATGCGGCCTTCCCAGCCGGCGACCATCGGGTTGGGGACGGGCGTTTTTTTCGGCCAGCCGTAGCTGGTGAACGGCTGATAGTGGGTGGAGTTGACGATTTCATCGGGCATCGTCGGCAGGCGGTCGCCATCGGAGCCGTCCGAGACGACGTCCATTTCCCCTTGGAGAAAGAAGATCTTCCGGCCGCCGGGGGTGCGGAGATGGAGGATGGTTTCGCAGT
>JBIPMR010000729.1:0-2932 GCA_044369025.1 Luteolibacter sp. | reverse complement strand
GCGAAGTAAATTTCCCGCGAGCCCTTCAGCGCGGCCTCCAGCGGCGTCATGCCCTCCTCGATTTTCGTGTAGATGTTTTCCAACACCACGATCGCGTCATCGCAGACCAGGCCGATGGCCAGCACGATGGCCACCAGCGTGAGCACGTTGATGGAATACCCGGCCACATACATGATGAAGAACCCGGCGATGATGCTCACCGGGATGGCGATGACCGGAATGATCGTCGAGCGCCAGTCCCGCAGGAACAGGAAGATGATCAACGCCACCAGCCCGAAGGCGATCACCAGCGTCTCCTGCACTTCCGAGACGGAACGACGGACAAAACGCGTGAAATCGTAGCCGACGTCCACCGTCACGTCCGGCGGGACTTCCTTTTTCACCTGTTCGAGCCGTTTGTAGAACTCGTCGGCGATGGCGATGGCGTTGGTGTTAGGCTGGGGGATGATCGCCACGCCGATCCGATAGAGCAGGTCGCTCTTGTTTCCCGCGCGGAGGTTTTCCGCCCCGAGTTCGGCGGTGCCGATGTCGCGGAAAAGGATCTGCCGGCCGTTTTCCTGCCGGATGATGAGATTCTCGAAATCCTCGGCGGTGGAAAGCCGGCCCAAGGTGCGCAGGGAAAGTTCGTTAGACGCGCCTTCCAGCCGGCCGCTCGGCAGATCGATGTTCTGGCGGTCGAGCGCGGTCTGGACATCGGCGGGCGTCAGCGAGTGGACCGCCAGTTTGACCGGGTCCATCCACAGCCGCATCGCGTAGCGTTTTTCGCCGAAGATCCGCACCGACGACACCCCGGGGATCGTCTCCATCCGCTCGCGCACGATGCGGTCGGCGATGTCGCTGACTTCCAGGATGCTGCGCTCGTCGCTGAGCAGGGAAAGGAACAGGATGGGCGAGGAATCCGCATCCGCCTTCTCGACGACGGGCGGGTTCGCATCCACCGGCAGGTCGCGGATGGCGCGCGAGACGCGGTCGCGCACGTCGTTGGCGGCTTCGCTCAGATCCGAGTCGAGGGTGAATTCCACCGTGATCGTGCTGCGCTCGTCGCGGGATTCCGAAGTGATGGTGCGGATCCCGGCGATGCCGTTGATCACCTGCTCCAGCGGCTCGGTGATCTGCGAGGCGATGACGTCCGGATTCGCCCCCGGATAGGTCGTCTGGACCGTGACGATCGGCGGATCGACCGCGGGATACTCGCGCACGCCGAGGAAGTGGAAGCCGATGATTCCGAACAGGACGATCACGAGCGACATCACCGTCGCGAGCACCGGGCGGCGGATGCTGGTTTCGGAGAGACTCATGGTTGCTTCCCGGCGGTGACTCCCAGACCGGGGCGGATGCGCAGCAGGTTGGTGGTCGCCACCACGTCACCCTCTTTCAGGCCACGGAGGATCTGCACCCGGTCGGCGGTGCGGATGCCGATTTCCACCGGCTGCAACTTCGCCTTGCCGTTTTCCATCAGATAAACCCCCTGGCCTTGCGCGGACGGGACGATGGCCTGGCTCGGCACCAGGAAGCCGTTCGCCACGCCGTCCAAGGTCAGCGTCACCTCGGCGAAGCCGCCGGGCAACAAACCTTTCGGCGCGGAACACAAGCCGCGGACTAACAAGCTGCGGGTCGCCGCGTCGATGGCCGGTTCCAGAACGGTCACCATCCCCTCGAAGATCTGGCCGTTGCCGGCGACGGTGAAGGTGAATTTCTGGCCGCTCTTCACCTCGCCCGCGTAACGTTCCGGCAGCGGGAAATCCACCTTGATGCGCGAGACATCCTGCAGGGTGATCAGCGGCGTGGTCGGCGTGACGAACGCGCCCTCGCTCACCTGCCGCACGCCGACCCGCCCGGCGAAGGGCGCGCGGATTTCGGTTTTGGAAACCTCCACCGCCTTGATGTTGCGCCCGGCAACGAGGATGTCGAAGGCGGCGGTGGAGCTGTCGAACTCCTGCCGGCTGATGGCCTTGCGCGGGAGCAGGTTGGTGACGCGTTGTTTGACGGATTCCGCCAGTTTCAGGCGCGCGTCGATTTCTCCCAGTTCCGCGACCAGATCGCTGTCGTCGAGTTTGAAAAGCAGATCCCCGGCGGCCACCTCCGAACCCTCAGCCACGTGGATTTTCACCAAGCGCCGCGACAGCTCCGAGACCAGCGTGACCGATTCATTCGCGCGCAAGGTGCCGACGGTCGACAGCGTCTGGGCGAAGGGCACGCTTTTCACGATGTGGACTTGCGCCTCCAGCGGTCCCGCATTGGGCACCCTCTGAGCGAGGGCGCCCGCCACCAGAAACGGCAGGACGATAAAGCGGATGGCGGATAAACCCTTTGGAACAGTCATGGACGCCGACAGCGGAGATGCGGAAACCCCTCTACGCAAGGAAAAGTCGTCTTCCATCATGGCCATCAAGGCTGTAGGAAAATCTCCGGTTGCAGCGCCGATGGTAAGGTTCCTAGTTGATGATCCGGCACGGCCGCAGCCAAGCGGCACCCGCAACGATTCCAACCGACATCCCCCATGACTGCTCAAAAAATCCTAATGGTTCTCACTTCGCACGACCGGCTCGGCGACACCGGCAAGCCGACCGGTTTCTGACTGGAAGAATTCGCCGCCCCCTACTACGTCCTCAAAGACGCGGACTGGGGTTCGTTCGTCGCCGTGGACGGCAAGCTGGTGACCGGTCAAAACCCCGCGTCGTCGGCGGAAGCCGCTAGGGAATTGCTGAAACTGTTATAATCAGCACCTGCCGTTCACGCCGCCTGCGACGGAGCCAGGTAACGTCCGAGTTCGTTGCGCGTGCCCTTTTTCGGCGACCAGACTTCGATGCGGTCGTTGATCAACAGCGTGGTTCGCGAGGGTGCCGGTCACGCCAGGTTGGCGTGCAACCGCTGAAGGGAGCACGAGACGTGCCATTCACCCGATGCATGTCTGCGCCCTGGGACCGCGAGT
>JBIPMR010000730.1:0-2932 GCA_044369025.1 Luteolibacter sp. | reverse complement strand
GAGGATGGCGCCGAGCGAAAACAGCCCGGTCACCAGCCGCCGCACGCCTTCGCCGAGTTTCGAGCCCATGTAATCGTAGGGGCTGTAAATTTCCTCTTTGAAATACAACGGCACCAGCCAGTAGCCCACCGCCACCCGCGCCAGGATCGAGCCGATGCCCCATTGCAGGTAAGTCCAGTCGCCGCTGAGCGCATAGACGCCGCCGGGCACGCCGATGAAGGTCAGCGCGCTGATTTCCGTGGCCACCATCGAACCGCTCACCGCCCACCATGGCAGCGATCGCCCACCGAGGAAAAAGTCGCGGATGGTCGCGTTTTTCCCGCTCAAGGCATGGCCGATCCAGGTGGTTAGAAGCATGTAGCCAATCACCACCCCCCAGTCGAGAAGGGTGAAATGGGTTTCGATCGCGCCGAGAAACATGCCGCGAAGCTAGATTTGCCCGCCGCCGTTCCAAGCACCAAGTTCCGGCCCGGGTGAAAAGCCGCCGCCTTCATTCGGACGGGTTATCGCCGGAGACTCGACGCTGCGTTCGGACGCGCCGATGCGTGGCGGGGGCCAGGACCTCGGCACGTTTTTTGATCGGAAAAGATCACCTTGCCAAAATGCTCAACAGTTCTTTGAAGTTTTGGCTCTGTGGCGCGCTGGACCGGCGACGATAAAACCCGACCTCCCGCGAGGCCGGGTTCTTGCACAGGATTGCAGTGGAAACAAACCGCCGGATCAGCAGTGGCGGCGGCGGAGAAGCACGAGCATGCCGAGTCCGCCGAGAAGCGCGGCGGAGGGCTCGGGGATGACCACCAGATTCAAGCTGCCTGATTCAAAGTAAGCGGACTTTCCTCCACCAATCGAGACGGCGTTCGCAAGGCCCAGATTGGCGACGTTCGTGAAGTCAATCGTGGCCGCGCCATCTATCAGCGTGTAGGTGTCATCAAGCACGGTTCCATTCAGGCCGATCAGGTCGGTGATCGAGAAACCGCCGAATGTGACGGAGGCTCCGTTCACCATCAGCGTGCTCAGGGGATTGAAAACAAATCCTCCGCCGGCGGCGATGAACAAGCTGCTGTTGATCGAACCATTGCCACCGATCGCGCCATTGCTGTCAACCGTGTAGCTGTCTCCGCCGGTATGGCTGCCTTCAATGAGCAGGATGCCTGCATTGACACCCGTGGTGCCGGTGTAGCTATTGGCCCCACCAAGCACCTGCGTGCCTTCGCCCTCTTTGACGAAACTAACTGCGCCGGAGATCACCCCCGAGTTCGCAGCGGTGCCGCCACTGTAAACATGCGTCGTGCTGGTGGAAGCGTTAATGGTGAGCGTGGATGCGGCGGCGGAGGTGACCACGTTGGTGTTGACGCTTGCATTGGTGCCAGTGGTCGAATTGAGACCGGCGATGGTTTGATTCCGACCGTTCAAATCGAACGTGCCAACATTGCCGCTGGCGGCTTGGCCGAGCGAAACCACGGTGCCGGTGGGCAGGCGGTCACTGCCGGTGGTGAGCCTGAGAATGCCGTTGTTGATGGCGGTGCCGCCGGTGTAGGTGCTGACGCCGCCGAGTTCGAGCGTGCCGCCACCTTGCTTGGCCCATGAGCCGGTTTTGCCGGAAATGTTGGCGATGGCGTTGTTGATCGTGAAAACACCTGCACCTGGCGTGCTGATGGACGTGCCCGCGGCATCACCGATCGTAATGTCGCGACCTGCTCCGAGAGTGAAGGTGGCACCGCTGGCTGTCGCGAAGCGCCCGCCGTCGATGATGATGTCGTTGGCGGCGTTGCCCATGCTACCGTTTGTCGTGAAGCGGACTTCACCACCGTTGATGGTGATATTGCCCGTGAAGGTGTTGGCGGCGTTGGTGATCCGGAATTGTCCGTCAGTAGCAGCGTTGGCGGCAAAAGTGATACCGCCTGTTCCAGTGTTGGAAATCACACCGCTAAATGTCTGCTCGCCATTATTTCCCACCGTAAGAGTGCGGGTGGCGTTACCGAGGAAAACGTTGTTGGCAAAGCTGAGGTTGGCGCTGCTGTTCGCGAGGGCCACATTGGTTGCCAGTTCGCCGAACTGCACGTTGCCGCCGATGACGATGCCGCCGCCGTATTTTGTATTCGCAGGGCTGCGAGTCGCATTTGATGCGACCACGCCACCGTTGAGGGTAAGCACGTTGGTTGCGCTCCCGCCCATCGCATCGACGCCGCGCATGATGAGGGTACCTGCATTGAGCGTAAACCCGCCGGAATAGCCGCCTCCGGCAGTAGCTAGAACCCCAGCGCCGTTCTTGATGAAGCCCGTGCCAGTCGCAGTTGAGAATGCGTTGGTATTGAAATCAAGAAGTGAGCCAGTACCTACTGTAATTGTGCGAACCAATCCGCCAGTCGCCAGAGTCCCAGACGCCGCGCTGAAAGTGACGGTCGTGTTGTCAGCAAGGGTGATATTTCCAACGTTACCTGTGCCGCCTCCCGTGAATGTGTATGTGCCGCTTGCGAATGAGGCAGCGTTATTCGCTGTAAATGCGCTCGTATATGGCGCTGCGTCAGCAGTGTTATTCCATCTGGATGAAAACCAGAGACCGGTGGCACTTGTGGAAGTGTAGGAGGATTGCCCAAAAGCCGATCCAAGGGAAGCGGCGGCGAGTGCGAGGATGGATAATTTCAGTTTCATGATGGGAATAACTTGGCGGCTGGGGATGTGGGGGAGGTAAACAGGAAAAATCGGGATGACAACGGATGGGGGGTGATAATTTCGTCACTTCACGGAGTGGGGATCGTTAGGAGGCCAGGTCCATCGTAAGCGATTTGGATCCGGCGACCCGAAACTCCATCAGCGGCCACGCAGGAGGGCGTTTTTCGTTTCAAAGTCGGACACCGTTCAAACGCTGGCCGGGCGCTTCTGTTAACTGGCAGTCCGGCTACCGGCCTATTCGCACGGGTTTAGGCACGGA
>JBIPMR010000728.1:0-2936 GCA_044369025.1 Luteolibacter sp. | reverse complement strand
TCCATCAGCGGACGCCGGGAGGGGCTGGCGATTTCGGAGCCTGCCCAGAGGATGAGGGCCGCGACGGTGAGAAGGGTGGTAGAACGGGGGAGAGGAGAAGAAGTCGCCGGTGTTTGCGGATGGAAACCATGGGTGGGTGAAAAAGCAGCGGCGCTGTATCTCACCGGTGATGCGGCGGGAGGGCAATCCGGAAGTGGAGCTTCACGGGAATTTCGCGGAGCACGTGTGCGAAAGGCAAAGATTCAAGGAGCGGCGGACTCCGATCCGCTGGGCCCATGGGCGGGCAATGGAAAGCGATTCTCTCCGGTCATCGGCTTTTCATGGGCACGGCGGACGGATTCCGCCGCTCCTTGTTGGCGGCTGCGCCGCGGCGTCAATCGGATCGGGGTGACGGTCTCACGAAAAAAGCGGAGCTTGCTTGGGGCAGGCTCCGCTTTGGATGGATTCGGGCGGAATGAATCCCGCGGTCCGTTAGACCAGGATCTGGGCGAGCACGTAGGGGAGGATGCCGCCGGCGCGGTAGTAGTCTTTTTCCACCGGGGTATCGATGCGGACGATGACCGGGACGTCGAAGGCGTCGGCATCGGCGGGATGGACCCGCAGGTTGGCGATCTGCATCGGCCTGAGGTCGTTGTCGATGCCGGTGAGGTCGAAGGTGGCGTCGGCAAGGCCTTTGATTTTGTCGTAGTCTTCCTTGTTGACGAAGTTGCAGGGCAGCACGCCCATGCCGACGAGGTTGGAACGGTGGATGCGCTCGAAGGACTTGGTGATGACGGCCTTGACGCCGAGCAGGTTGGTGCCCTTGGCGGCCCAGTCGCGGCTCGAGCCCATGCCGTAGTCCTCGCCGCCGATGATGATGGTGGGGACTTTTTCCTCCTGATAGACGGCGGCGGCGTCGTAGATGGCGAGGGTGGGGGCGTCACCGTTGGTGACGGCCGGGCCGGTGACGGTGCCGTTCTGGAGTTCATGGCTTTCGGACATGAGCTGGGCTTTTTGCGGGGTCTCGGCGGTGAAGTATTTGGTGACGCCGCCTTCGATGCCGGGGACCATCAGGTTTTTGATGCGGACGTTGGCGAAGGTGCCGCGGGTCATGATGCGGTCGTTGCCACGGCGCGAGCCGTAGGAGTTGAAATCGGCGAAGGTGACGCCTTTTTCCACGAGGTGGCGGCCGGCGGGGCTGTCCATCTTGATGGCTCCGGCGGGGGAGATGTGGTCGGTGGTGACGGAGTCGCCGAAGATGCCGAGCGGGCGCGCGCCGTGGATTTCCACGATGTCGCGCGGGGCGGGGGAGAAGCCGTCGAAGAACGGCGGCTCCTGGATGTAGGTGGATTCCCGGTCCCACTCGTAAACGTTGCCGGTGGAGGATTTGATTTCGTTCCACTTCGGGTTCTGGTCGGAGAAGCCGGTGTAGAGGCGTTGGAAAACGTCGGGCTTGAGCGAGGCGTTCATGGCGTCTTCGATTTCGGCGGAGGTGGGCCAGATGTCTTTCAGAAAGACGGGTTGGCCGTCGCTGCCGAAGCCGAGCGGCTGGGTTTCCATGTCGATATCGACGGTGCCGGCGATGGCGAAGGCGACGACGAGCGGCGGCGACATCAGGAAGTTCGCCTTGATGGATTGGTGGACGCGGGCCTCGAAGTTGCGGTTACCTGATAGAACGGAGGCGGCGATGATGTCCTCGGATTTGACGACGTCCTCGATGCCGGGATCGAGCGGGCCGGAGTTGCCGATGCAGGTGGTGCAGCCGTAGCCGACGGTTTGGAAGCCGAGTTGGTCGAGTTCGGCCTGGAGGCCGGTTTTGGTGAGGTAATCGGTGACGACGCGGGAGCCGGGTCCGAGCGAGGTTTTGATCGATGGCTTGATGGTGAGGCCTTTGGCATTGGCCTTTTGCGCGAGCAGACCGGCGGCGAGCATGACGCTCGGGTTGCTGGTGTTGGTGCAGCTGGTGATGGCGGCGATGAGCACGGAGCCGTGGGTGATGGTGTCTTTGACGCCGCCCTTGCTATCGACGGTGACCTCCCAGAGCGGGTAGCTGGGTTCGTTGCTGTCTTCCAGGGTCACACCGACTTGCGCCAGCCATGCTCCGGTGACGACGTCAGAGCCGTCGGGCACGGTGTCGAGCGCCGGTGGGAGATCAAGCGGTTCGCTGGAGCCGGCGACCGGCTGTTTGTGGTAGCCGTCCGGGGCGGGGCCGGTGAGCAGGGAGGACCACTTTTGCTTGAGCGATTCGAGTTCGATGCGGTCTTGCGGGCGCTTGGGGCCGGCGATGCCGGGTTTGACGGTGGAGAGGTCGAGCTCGACAACCTGGGAAAATTCGAGGGCGTGGCGGTCGGTGGGGATGCCCCAGAGGCCTTGGGCCTTGTAATAGTTCTCGACGGTGGTGACGAGTTCGGCAGGGCGGCCGGTGCCGGCGAGGTAGCCGGTGGTGATTTCATCGATGCCGAAAAAGCCCATGGTCGCGCCGTATTCGGGGGCCATGTTGGCGATGGTGGCGCGATCCGGGAGAGAGAGTGCCTTGGCTCCGGGGCCGTAGAATTCGACGAATTTCCCGACGACCTTGGTTTTGCGGAGCACTTCGGTGACTAACAAAACAAGGTCGGTGGCGGTGACGCCGGTGTTGAGCGAGCCGGTCAGATAGACGCCGACGACTTCGGGGACGAGGAAGGTCACCGGCTGGCCTAACATTCCTGCTTCCGCCTCGATGCCGCCCACGCCCCAGCCGACGACGCCGAGGCCGTTGATCATGGTGGTGTGGGAATCGGTGCCGACGAGGGTGTCCGGATAGAAAACGCCGTTTTTCTCGAGCACGCACTTGGCGAGGTATTCGAGGTTCACCTGATGGACGATGCCGATGCCGGGAGGGACGACCTTGAAGGTGTCGAAGGCTTGCTCGCCCCATTTGAGGAACTCGTAGCGCTCGCGGTTGCGGTGGAATTCGA